>NZ_NJQY01000009.1:0-254866 GCF_010628845.1 Bacillus sp. 22-7
CCTCGCTTTATAATGTAAAGGCCCGAAATAAGGACAAAGACTAAGAACACCACGTCCTCCCAAAAGCTGCCGCTTTCGGTCGTGCGATGTATCGCTGCCGTAGCTTTCCTTGTCCAGTGGCAACGTCTCTGTGAGCCCAATTACTGTGGGCCTCAACTAACAATCAGTGGGGGATAAAAGAAAACCCCCACTGATTGAAGTTTTACTTTATTTTACCATTATGGATAAAATTAAAACAGAGATGTTAACCGGGACATGGTGAAATTTCATAAAGGGGTTCCGGCACAAAAAAAGCCGCTTTTTGGCGGCTTATTGCTGTGCGTTTTGTCTTTTAGTTGGATGAATAGCTTTTTCTAATTCCTCGGCGGCAATTGTCTGGCTGACTGTATCGGAATTCGGCTTCCCCTTCTGGCTATATCCTTTATCACGTTTTTGGCTCATAGGATTATCCCCCTTTTAATGGCTGCAGCAGAACATGAATTCGTCAGCTGCTTTCATCTAATAAGATGCGATAAAAAAGGGGGCATTATTCATCTAAAACTGTAATGCTATTGAACAGTTTGAGCATTTAGCCTGAAATACGTACTTTCAATCGGTCTGGAAAGATGTGGCTGAACAATTTTTACAGCTTCCATTAATTGGTCCAGATTAACATTGGTTTCAATTCCCATGCGCTCAAGCATATAAACAACATCTTCTGTTGCAGCATTGCCTGCAGCGCCAGGGGCAAATGGGCATCCGCCAAGTCCGCCGGCGGATGTGTCAAACCGGTCGACACCTGCCTGCAGGGCTGCAAAAATATTTGTGAGGGCCATTTTTCTTGTGTCGTGGAAGTGTGCAGTGATAAGGGTATTTGGAAACTCTGCTTTCAAACGGGAAAATAGCCCATATGATTCATGGGGAGCAGCCATCCCGATCGTATCTGCCACGCTTAATTCATCAGCTCCTGCCTCTGTAAATTGACGGCATAGCCCAACTGTATCTTCAGGATTGATGGCTCCTTCATACGGACAATAAAATGCTGTAGAGATGCATGCGCGGACAAAGTAGCCTTTCTCCTTCAGTTCTCCGATAATCGGTTTTAGTTCATCCATGCTTTCCTGAGTGGTTTTATTGATGTTTTTCTTGTTAAATGTATTGCTTACACCAACGAAAACGGCAACAGCCCGGCAATCAGTCATATATACTCTGTCAATGCCTTTGCGGTTCGGGGCAAGCACGATATCCCTTGTATCCGCACCAAGGCAATCGGCCGTAATTTCAGCTGCATCCCCCATCTGCGGGACCCATTTAGGAGACACAAAAGAAGTAAGCTCCAATTCTGTTAATCCTGCATTTTTTAAACTTTTAATAAAGTCTTTCTTAACCTCAGTCGGTACAAACGACTTTTCATTTTGCAGTCCATCACGCGGGCCCACTTCAATAATTGTTACTTTATCTGGAAATGCAAGCGTCATGTTTTCCTCTCCCGTTTCATAATTTAATTTTTAGTAAGCGTTTTCTCGGCGTCCTTAAATTTATTGTATTAGGAAAGTATTTTCGATTGCAAGAATAATAGAAATTTTGACAAAATAAAAGGAATTTTGATATCCCTCAACGAATATAAGCAAAGAGATGTTTTGAAAGGATGAGAGAGATGGCACAAACAGAAGTCGTAATAGTCAGCGCTGTCCGGACAGCAATCGGCAGTTTCAATGGAAGTCTTAAAGATGTATCAGCACCAGAGCTTGGGGCGATTGCGATAAAAGGCGCTCTTGAAAAAGCAGGTGTAACACCGGATCAAATAGATGAAGTAATCCTGGGAAATGTCCTGCAGGCAGGCCTGGGCCAAAACACAGCAAGGCAGGCAGCTCTTAAAGCGGGCCTTCCTGAAAGCGTTTCCGCAATGGCGATTAATAAAGTTTGCGGTTCAGGGCTGAAGGCGGTCCATTTAGCAGCACAGGCCATTTTGGCCGGCGATGCCGAAGCAGTGATCGCAGGCGGCATGGAAAATATGAGCCAGGCGCCTTACATACTGAAAAATGCAAGAAATGGCTTTAAAATGGGAGACCAAAAACTTATAGATTCGATGATTTCAGACGGTCTCTGGTGTGCTTTTAATGATTACCATATGGGAGTTACGGCTGAAAATCTTTGCTCGAAATATGAGCTGAGCAGGGAAGAACAGGACAAATTTGCCGCAGACAGCCAGGAAAAGGCGGCAAAGGCAATTGAAGAAGGAAAATTCAAAGATGAAATCGTTCCGGTTGAAATTCCTCAGCGAAAAGGGGATCCGATAGTTTTTGATACAGACGAGTATCCGAAAAAAGGGACAACTGCTGATAAGCTCGCAGGCCTGCGTCCGGCGTTTAAGAAAGATGGCAGCGTAACAGCCGGAAATGCGTCCGGGATTAATGATGGGGCAGCTGTATTGCTGGTTATGAGCAGAAAGAAAGCAGATGAACTGGGGCTTAAACCATTAGTGACGATTAAAGGAAATGCAAGTGCAGGTGTGGATCCAAGCATCATGGGCATTGGTCCTGTTGCCGCTGTGAAAAAAGCGCTTGAAAAGGCATCTGTTTCCATAGAAGAATTGGAGCTGATTGAAGCAAACGAGGCATTTGCAGCCCAGTCGCTTGCAGTTGACAGGGAGCTTCGTTTTAACAAGGAGATCCTTAATGTTAATGGCGGGGCCATTGCACTCGGACATCCGATCGGTGCAAGCGGAGCACGAATCCTTGTAACTCTTATTCATGAGATGCAAAAAAGACAGGCAAAGAAAGGCCTTGCAACTCTTTGCATTGGCGGAGGCCAAGGGGTAGCTACAGTAGTGGAGCTTGCATAGCCGTTTTTGATAATAGTCAGTAAAAATAAGTATTTTTTAATGAAAGGAGAGATTGAAGTGAAGAAAATTTGTACTTCCTTCAGTGAAGCGGTTCAGGAAATTCACGATGGTGCTGTCCTTATGGTTGGCGGTTTCGGTCTGTGCGGAATTCCGGAAAACCTTATTCTGGCTTTAGTTGAAAAAGGGGTTAAGGATCTGACAGTCATTTCGAATAACTGCGGTGTTGACGATTGGGGACTTGGACTGCTTTTAAAAAATAAACAGATTAAGAAAATGGTTGGTTCGTATGTTGGGGAAAACAAAGAGTTTGAAAGACAGGTTCTCTCAGGGGAAATTGAAGTAGAGCTGCTTCCTCAAGGAACACTGGCAGAGAAAATACGTGCGGGCGGCGCAGGCATTCCTGCTTTTTACACACCAGCTGGAGTAGGGACCCCAATTGCAGAGGGGAAAGAGACGAAGATGTTTGACGGCAAGGAATATCTCCTTGAAGATGCTCTGAAAGCAGACTTCAGTCTCGTGAGGGCATGGAAGGGCGATAAGATGGGCAATCTTGTTTATCACAAAACGGCCCGAAACTTCAATCCGATGATTGCAGCAGCCGGCAAAGTGACAATTGCAGAAGTGGAGACGCTTTATGAGATTGGTGAACTGGATCCGAATTATATTCATACCCCGAGCATCTATGTTCAATCACTGATTGAAGGGAAACAGGAGAAGCGCATTGAAAGACTGACGGTGAAGAAATAAATACCAGTGGCGGAAGGAGATGGTGTCATGAGTAACGATAAAGCGGCAGTACGCGAAAAAATTGCCAGACGGGCTGAAAAGGAAATTGAAAATGGCTTTTACGTGAATTTGGGAATCGGTATGCCAACATTGGTTGCCAATTATATTTCTGATAATAAGGAAGTGGTCCTGCAATCTGAAAATGGATTACTGGGCATCGGCCCGTATCCTGCAGAAAGTGAAGTTGATCCGGATCTGATTAACGCAGGAAAAGAAACAGTTACAGCCATCCCGGGATCATCTTATTTTGATAGCGCTGAATCTTTTGCAATGATCAGGGGCGGCCATGTGAATATTGCCATTCTCGGCGGTATGGAAGTCTCTGAAAAAGGAGATCTTGCCAACTGGATGATTCCCGGAAAAATGATCAAGGGAATGGGCGGTGCAATGGATCTGGTTCATGGCGCCAATAAAATCATTGTCATTATGGATCACACTAATAAAAATGGCGATTCAAAAATTCTTAAAGAATGCAGCCTGCCTTTAACAGGTAAAAATGTCGTTGACCGCATTATAACTGAGCGGGCAGTCATCGATGTCACCGAGTCCGGTTTGAAGCTTGTTGAAGTAGCTAAAGGCTTCACAATTGAGGATATTATCAATTCGACAGAACCCCAATTGCAGGTTGATGAAAACGTTGTAACAGAAGCATACTAATACATCTGAAAAGTACAGCTGCATGCTGTGCTTTTCATTATTTTCAGCCTAAAGAAAAGAGGAGAAAAAATGAGTTTTTCCTTTAAAGGAATCGACCATATCCAGCTGGCAGCTCCGAAAGGCTGCGAGGAGGAAGCCAGAAAATTTTACGGTGAACAGCTTGGCCTGAAGGAAATTCCCAAGCCTGAAAATCTTCAAAAGCGAGGAGGCTGCTGGTTTATTTGCGGAAATCAGGAAATTCATATCGGGGTGCAGGAGGGCTTCCTGCCTGCCAAAAAAGCCCACCCTGGATTTATTGTGGACAACCTGGAAGCCTTGAGAAGCAGTCTTCAAGAGCAGAAAATAACAATAAAGGAAGAACCTCCGATAGAAGGAAGAGAGAGGTTCTTTGTAGATGATCCATTCGGAAACAGAATTGAGTTTCTGGAATTTTTACCATAAAAGTGATTTAGCCTGCTCCTTCATGAATAATAAAATATGCTATAATAAATGGCAAAATCAGTTGATGAGGGGATTATATGAAAAAGAAAAAACACCATTCCCAGCCTAAGAAAGACGACAAACCAGTCACGCTAGGCGACATGCTGAACCAAGATCTGGTGGAGCAGCTGAAAGGGAAAAAGCAGGAATTAAAGGCTGCTGAAGATAAACAGAAGGAAGAAGAAGAGCGCAGAAAAAGAGAGGAAAGAAGACTGCGCGAAAAAAATAAAAGTTTTGAAGAACTGCTTGGAGAGAGCGATCTTAACTGGAAAGAATACAAATAACATTAAAAGAAGGGGCAGACTTTTCCGTCAGCCCCTTTCTTGTCTTAAATTATGGACTTTCGATCATCTATGCTGCGCATATTTATTTAGCTTTGCAATAGATTTAATGATAGCCAATTCATCTTCATTGAGAGGAATGGCTCTTGCTGCTTCTGCATTGGCTTTTACTTGCTCAGCCCGGCTTGCACCTGCTGTAATAGAAGCGACTGCTGGGTCCGCGAGATTATACTGAAATGCTATCTCATTCATGGTGCGCTGGTCTGAAATTTTTTCCCGTAGGCTGGTGAGCGTTTTTTCCAATTCAGCATAGCTGTAATCCAAATAGCCTTTCTCTTTTACCGATTCTGATGCTTTATCCAGCATTTTGTCGCTGAGCAGCCCTTTGGCCAGCGGTCCTCTAGTAACAGCACTGATGCCTTTTTGATTAAGAAGAGGCAGCGCTTCTTCTTCAGGACGCCGGTCTAAAATGCTGTATTGCATCATGACAGAAACAATGGATGATTTTGAGGTGAATTCCCGAATGACATTTGGGCGAATGGAGGAAATGCCATATTGGAGGATGTATCCTTCTTCCTTTAGTTCCTCAAATGCTTCAATGGTTTCATCAATCGGATCTTCAATTGTGCCGCCGTGAAGCTGATATAAATCGATATAGTCGGTAGACAGTCTTTTCAAGCTGTCTTTTACAGCTTCTTTGATATGGCGTTTAGAGGGGTCCCAGCTCCAGCCGTCTCTATTTTTATTCCAGCGGTTGCCGGCTTTGGTTGCAATGATCACCTGTTCGCGGACATTCTTTAAGGATTGTCCGACAAGCTTTTCATTTTCGCCAAAGTCGTATAAATCGGCTGTATCGAAATAATTGATTCCTTCTTCAAGAGCCGCTTCAATAATTTCCTGGGCCTTATAAGGGTTGGTGCCAATTGACATGCAGCCCAGCCCCAGCTCGCTTACGTACAAGTCTGAATTTCCAAGTCTTCTCTTTTTCAAGTACCCACCTCATTTGAATGTTTTCTATAATTGTACATAAACAAATGAGGCATACTCAAATTTAGAGGCTTATCATTTTATCGTCTAACGGGCAGTAAGACCCCCACTTCAAAACTAATATTAATCAGGAGGATAAGTTCAACTGACAAGCAGTGGGGATAAGGAAAACCTCCACTGATTGAAGTTCACTTTATAATGTTCTGAGATTCAACCCAGTCTTTTACAAGGACATACTGCCTGCTGTATTGTTTTAGCTTCTCACGGACTTCCCAGGCTTTGCCGGCCAGAATAATTCCCCTATTATGGACATACACCTTCATGCCAACTCCCCCTCATCAAGTATGATAAAATGTATGAGCAATCATTACCGGAATAGAACAGGAGTGACTGAAACAATGAGCCGCCTAGAAGAAAAAACACTTAAGACTGAAAAAATCTTCACAGGAAAAGTCATTAGTCTGCAGGTGGAGGATGTTGAGCTGCCGAATGGCAAAACATCGAAGCGGGAAATTATCAAACATCCCGGAGCAGTAGCTGTATTGGCAGTAACAGAAGATAATAAAATAGTGATGGTTGAACAATATCGAAAAGCACTGGACAAGATTATTGCTGAAATTCCTGCCGGAAAGCTTGAAGCAGGAGAAGAACCCAGCGTGTGTGCAGAAAGGGAACTGGAAGAGGAAACGGGGTACGCCTGCACGGAATTGGAATGGCTGATCTCATTCTACACTTCTCCCGGATTTGCCGATGAGCTCGTACATCTATATATAGCAAAGGGTCTTAAGAAAAAAGAAGATGCCGCTTCGCCTGATGAAGATGAATTTGTGAACCTTTTAGAGGTAACCCTTGAGGAAGCCATATCCCTGCTTGAGGAGCAAAAGGTTTATGATGCGAAAACTGCTTATGCAATCCAATATCTGCAGCTTCAAGAAGCGCTGAAAAAATAGCATGAAGCGGTTTTTTGCTGATCTTCATATCCATATTGGACGTACGTTTACGGGAAAGCCAGTTAAAATAACAGGCGCTAAATCCCTTACCTTCACTAATATCATCAGGCATGCCCGCAATGAAAAGGGGCTAGATATCATTGGCATTATTGACTGTCATTCTCCTGAAGTCATCCTTGAAATCGAGGACTTGGCCCAAAAAGGCTTTGTAACCGAGCATAAGGACGGGGGACTCCAATACGGAGATTTGACGATTATTCCCGGGTCGGAGCTTGAAATTTATGATGATTCCTGTAAAGGCCCTATCCATGTCCTTTGCTACTTTCCAACCCTATCCGCAATGAAGGATTTCTCTTCCTGGCTGACAGGGTATTTAAAGAACATAACATTAAGCTCTCAAAGAATTTATGCCTCAGGCAGAATGCTGCAGGAAAAAGTAAAGGAACTGGATGGGCTTTTTATTCCTGCCCATGTTTTTACCCCGTTTAAGAGTCTATTCGGGAAAGGCGTAGAGCGGTCGCTGTCAGAGGTTTTTGATCCTGATCTAATTGATGCAATTGAGCTGGGGCTTAGTGCAGATACGATGATGGCTGATCAAATAGCTGAACTTCATAGATATACATTCTTAACAAATTCAGATGCCCATTCACTAAAAAAGATCGCCAGAGAATATCAGGTTCTGGAAATGGAAGCACCTACATTTGCTGAACTGCACAAGGCTTTGGCCGGAAAAGAAAAATGCAGGGTTAAAGCCAATTACGGGCTGGATCCTCTACTCGGAAAATACCATCAGACTGTTTGTTCCGAATGTTTTGGCCCCTTTGATGAAGAGAATGGTAAATGCCGAAATTGCAATCACCACAAATTTATCAAAGGCGTGGCTGACCGGATCTCTGAACTAAAATCTTCAGGAGGATTGCCCGATGTACGGCCGCCTTATATTCATCAGGTCCCTCTTGAGTTCATACCAGGGTTAGGCCCGAAAATGCTCGAGAAGCTCCTGAATCATTTCGGAACTGAAATGGCCATTCTTCATGATGTTCCTTTCTCAGAAATCAGCAAAGTAATTCCTGAGAAAACAGCCATGCTTATTGGAAAAGCGCGTGAAGGAAAGCTAAACCTCCAGGCAGGGGGCGGAGGCAAGTACGGCAGAATTGTTGATTCATAAAAAAATAGAGCCCATCGAGGCTCTATTTTTTTAGCTGCTGACTTTAGCATAAATACAAGTATCTCTAAGCTCTTTTCCATCTGCGCTTAGACTGTCATTAATCAGGATTCCTTCAAGTGTGTACCCCAGCTTTTCGGGAATTCTCCGGCTGTTAATGTTTCTCGGATCACATCTGATTTCCACTCTGTTTGCTTGAAAATGCTCAAAGGCAAACTTCGTCAAGCCTGCAGCAGCTTCAGAAATATAGCCGTTCTTCCGAAACCTCACATCACCCCAATAGCCAATTTCGATTTTGCGGACATCCCAATCTATGCGATGCAGGCCAGTAGAGCCGACAAATACATCGTCTTCTTTCCTATAAATATGGATACGGAAATCTTCCCTTTGAATAAACTTGGCATAGGAATTGCGGATACCCGCCTCAACTTCATCAGCTGATTGTTCATTCTGTGCAAAAGGAAGCCATTTTTTAAGCTCGGCAGCTGAAGCTGACACAGCTTCATGAACAGTTTTTCCGTCTCCGGGCAAGGCGGGCCTCATATAAAGTCTTTCTGTTTCAATTCTTTCTGGAAACTCTATTAAAATCGGATCCATTTTCTCCAGCGCCCCCAATGATAATTTAAATAATTTTGAAAATTATAGCAAAAAAAATATGAAGTATTCAAGAACTTTTTTCATAATTGTGAGCAGCACAATTCTTTGTCATACAATTCCGGGACAGGCATACAATTTAATATCCAATTTGTTTTGTCTTAGGAGGATGAGCAATGAAGAAAAAAATGTACCAGAACGCCGCAGCAGCCCACTTTCGCGAACATTCCTCAATTTACTTATTTGTTATTGTTTTATTTCTGATGGGTGTGATTTTTGGAGCTATCGTTGTAAATAGCTTGAGTTTTACACAAAAAGAAGATTTATTTTATTATCTGTCTCAGTTTTTTGGACAAGTATCAGATGGGCATATTGCAGCAGCGGATGAATTATTCAAACAAAGCTTTTTCCATAATACAAAATTTATAGGATTGATGTGGATTTTGGGAATCTCCATAATTGGACTGCCAGTCATTCTGATTCTGTTATTTATGAAAGGCATGGTGGTTGGCTTTACAGTTGGCTTTCTCGTTAATCGAATGGGATGGGAAGGATTTTTACTTTCCTTCGTATCGGTCCTTCCCCAGAACCTGATCATCATACCTATCTTTATAATCGCCGCAACACTGGCTGTGTCTTTCTCTTTAAAGATGATTAGAAGACAATTTATGAAGAAAGCCGGACAGCCCATGATGCCTCTTTTTGGAAGATATATGATTGCTTTTGCTGTGGCCATTCTGTTTCTAATCGCTGCAGCCGGGGTAGAGGCATTTATCTCGCCTGTCTTAATGAAGTCTGTTGTTAGTTCAATCCAATCCTGATAATAATCATTGCTAAAGGCAGAGCTGCTGGCTCTGCCTTTTTGCTGTACGGGAAAAGGATAAAGATTATAATATAGGGTACATATAAAGAGGTTTAAAACTGTTTTAAAGAAAATTATAATTACTATTATATTAAATTCATTATCGTTTGTTATTTATAATTATTTTATTTTGAATGTGAACTTATTTCTGTTATAATGAGAATGTTAGTGGCGAGGGAGGGACTTTCGGTATGGAAAGCAGAATTGAAAGAATCAAAAAACAGTTGCATTCATCCAGCTATAAACTAACACCACAGCGAGAGGCAACAGTTCGCGTCCTGTTAGAACACGAAGAGGATCATTTAAGTGCGGAAGATGTCTACCTCCTAGTAAAAGAGAAATCGCCTGAGATAGGCTTGGCAACTGTATATAGAACACTTGAATTGCTGACTGAATTAAAAATTGTCGATAAAATCAACTTCGGTGATGGAGTTTCCCGTTATGACCTGCGTCAGGAAGGGGCAGCCCATTTTCACCACCATTTAGTCTGTATTGAGTGCGGAGCTGTTGATGAAATACAGGAAGATTTGCTTGAAGACGTAGAAGAAGTGGTTGAACGCCGCTGGAACTTCAAAATAAAGGATCACCGCCTTACGTTCCATGGCATCTGCTACCGCTGCCAGGATAAACAAACAGAAACCGAAGCAGATGAAAATTAATATGATTATTGGCAAAGCTTATTCTACATTAGAATAGGCTTTTTATTTTGGGTGTTTTCGAAGGGTTTGTTGCTTTTTGTATCTTATTTACTGAGTTGATTGAAGCGGAAGGTGCGAGATCCTCGAAAATGCATTCGCATTTCTTCATGCGGTGTCCGGGAAGCTTATTCAAAATCCCACGGTTCGCTGAGCAATCTGAGCGGAAATCAACGGGGAACATTTATTTGAGCTGTTTACACAAACAGAATAAGTGCCCTGAAGAAACACTATTTATGCAAATTCAGGTATAATTCTTGTCCAAAATGGCATACCTTTTAATAATAGAAAGCTGAATATCTTTCTTTTTTATTAAAAGTTATGGAGGACCAAACCATGAAATCCTGGCTGGGCATGGCTTTTCAGACCATTAAAGTTTTTGTGATTTTTACTGGATGCACAATCCTTTTTTATTATGGTATTATGTGGTTAAATGAAGAATACCAGGATTATCACCGCTATGACGAACCAAGGGGAGCGGCTGTTAAGGTGTCAGCGAGCGGAACTGATGAAGATAGGAGCTTGCTGGACCGGTTAATTCTTTTCTACTTAAACGGGGAGTAATGCTATCATATGGATGATCAGTTAAAAGACTTTATTCATTATTTACTTGTAGAAAAAGGCCTCGCCAAGAATACAATTATCTCTTATGAAAGAGATTTGAAAAGTTATCTGAAGTATCTCAAGTCGGAAGAGAAGCTTGCAAGCCTTGAGGATGTGCAGCGCATGCAAATTGTTCAATTTCTCGGCTTTTTAAAAAAACAGGGCAAATCCTCAAAAACTCTGGCCCGGCATATAGCCTCCATAAGGGCCTTTCACCAATTTCTGCTCCGCGAAAAAGCAGTTGGCCATGATCCTTCTGTCCATATAGAAACACCGCAAATGGAACGTTCGCTTCCAAAAGTATTAAACATGCAGGAAGTGGAAACTTTATTGGATTTTCCGGAGATTAAGGATCACTTTGGTCTGCGGGATAAAGCCATGCTTGAACTTTTATATGCTACAGGCATTCGTGTAAGTGAGCTGATAGGCCTGAACTCAGGTGATGTTCATTTAACGATGGGCTTTGTAAGATGTATTGGCAAAGGGAACAAGGAACGGATTGTGCCTATTGGCAAAACAGCTTCTGAAGCGCTTGAAAGGTATTTAACTGAAGGAAGAGGCAAGTTCGTTTCTAAAAAGTATAGGGATGAAGCTTTATTTTTAAATCATCACGGAAGACGTCTTTCGAGACAGGGATTCTGGAAAATACTGAAGCGGCTGTCCCAGGAGGCAGGGATCGAGAAGGAGCTGACTCCACATACGCTGAGGCATTCATTTGCCACTCATCTGCTGGAAAATGGGGCAGATTTGCGGGCTGTCCAGGAAATGCTTGGACATGCCGATATTTCTACTACGCAAATTTATACGCATGTAACCAAAACACGGCTTAAAGATGTGTACAGTCAATACCATCCGCGTGCTTAAAATAGAAAAAACCAAATGTCATAAAGCTGCCATAAAAATAGGCAGCTTTTTCTTGTCATTTTACCTGTTTATTAGGTAAAATATAGATGTCAGACTTCTGACAAATGAAAGGGCTATCCTTAATATGTTTTAAAATGCGGGAGTGGCGGTATACACCCTGGCTCCAACAAGAGAATCAGTGTTAAATAAACCTAAAAAGGGTACTATACGAATATGATTTTTGTAACCGTATTCAAATAATTAGGAGGTTTTTAAATGTCTGCATATACATATAAGCGTGTTTTTTTAATTGTCATGGATTCAGTGGGAATCGGAGAAGCGCCTGATGCCGATAAGTTTGGTGATAAAGGTGCCGATACGATCGGCCACATCGCAGAAAAAATGAATGGCCTGAAGATGCCGAACATGGGCATACTTGGTCTCAGTAATATCCGCGAAATCAAAGGAATCGAAAAAGCGGATAACCCTAAGGCGTTTTACACGAAGATGCAGGAAGCATCAAACGGAAAAGACACAATGACTGGCCACTGGGAAATTATGGGGTTGAATATACAAACTCCATTTAGAGTTTTTCCTGATGGATTTCCGGACGAGTTGATTTCAGAACTTGAAGCACGCACCGGCAGGAAGATTATTGGAAATAAGCCTGCAAGCGGAACAGAAATCCTGGTTGAACTAGGAGAAGAGCATATGAGAACAGGAGCTCTGATTGTTTATACATCAGCCGATTCAGTTCTGCAGATTGCGGCACATGAAGATATCATTCCAATTGAGGAACAGTATAAAATCTGTAAAATCGCACGGGAGCTGACACTTGACGAAAAGTATATGGTAGGCCGTGTGATTGCCAGACCATTCGTAGGCGAGCCGGGAAATTTCCAAAGAACATCAAACAGACATGATTATGCGTTAAAGCCATTTGACCGCACAGTAATGAATGAAATGGCAGATGGCGGACTTGATGTAGTGGCTATTGGGAAAATCTCCGACATTTATGATGGAGAGGGAATAACTGAGGCCATTCGCACAACATCAAATATGGATGGAATGGATAAGCTGATCGAAACGTTTGATAAAGAATTTACAGGCCTGAGCTTTGTAAATCTGGTGGACTTTGATGCATTATTTGGCCATAGACGTGATCCTGAAGGGTATGGAAAAGCTCTTGAAGAGTTTGATGAACGCCTGCCTGAAGTATTTGAAAAAATGCAGGATGGCGACTTATTAATAATTACAGCAGACCACGGCAATGACCCTGTCCATCATGGCACAGATCATACGAGAGAATACGTTCCGCTTCTTGTTTATTCAAAAGATATGGAAGAAGGAAAAGAGCTTCCGGTCAGTGAAACCTTTGCAGATATTGGGGCGACTATAGCGGATAACTTTAATGTGAAAATGCCGGCCTATGGCAAAAGCTTTTTGAACCAACTGAAATAATTACATTCTGAAATAATTACATTATAAATGCAGAAGAGGAGATTGAAAATGGATTACAGCAAAATTCAAAATGCGGCTGAATTTCTTAAAAATAAATATACAGGCCAGCCAAAGATTGGGCTGATTTTAGGCTCAGGACTTGGTGTATTGGCAGACGAAATCGAAGAACCGGTTAAAATCCCATACAATGAGATTCCTGATTTTCCTGTATCAACAGTAGAGGGTCATGCAGGACAGCTTGTATTTGGACGCTTGAACGGCATTGAAGTGGTTGCTATGCAAGGCCGGTTCCATTATTACGAAGGATACTCCTTCGATAAGGTAACCTTCCCTGTAAGAGTTATGAATGAGATGGGTGTTGAGAAGCTCATTGTTACGAATGCGGCAGGCGGAGTGAATGAAAGCTATTCTCCAGGGGATTTAATGCTTATTTCAGACCATATCAACAATATGGGCAGCAACCCTTTAATCGGTCCTAATGATTCCCGCATGGGTCCGCGTTTTCCGGATATGTCAGAAGCATATTCCAAAGAATTGAGGAAACTTGCCAGAGGACTAGCAGAAAAGCTGAACCTGAAGATTCAGGAAGGAGTATATGTCGGTAATACAGGCCCAACATATGAAACCCCTGCAGAAGTTCGTATGCTGAGAACAATGGGCGGAGATGCAGTCGGGATGTCAACTGTTCCGGAAGTGATTGTGGCACAGCATTCAGGCATGAAGGTACTTGGAATCTCCTGTATCTCAAACATGGCAGCCGGCATCCTTGACCAGCCCCTTAACCATGAAGAAGTAATCGAAACTACAGAAAAAGTCAAAGCTGACTTCCTTCGTTATGTGAAAGCAATTGTTAAGGAACTTGGTGCCTAAGCTTAGTAATTTTGGCGGTTATGCTGCTAACTTGGTTTAATAACTGAGTTTATTGGAGCGGAGGGTACTTGATCCTCGAAAATGCTATCGCATTTTCTTCGTGCGGTGTTCATTCGAGGGAGCTTATTTAATGCCCTGCGGGAGGAGAGGGGTCGGGAGACCCACAGGCGAAGCCGAGGAGGCTCCCGTTCCTCCCCCCGGAAAGCAAGTGCCCCGTGCTGAAATCAACGGGCTGACTTTTTAAGTAAAACAACAATCGATTAGACTAAAGCCATAGGAAATGAATAAATGAAAGTGGTGTTTGCTGATGAGAATGGTGGATCTTATTGAAAAGAAAAGAGACGGACTGGAGTTAACGTCAGAAGAAATTCAATTTGTCATTAAAGGATACACAGACGGTTCAATCCCGGATTATCAGGTAAGTGCATTAACAATGGCAATCTTCTTCCAGGGGATGACAGAGAACGAAAGAGCCAACTTAACTATGGCAATGGTAGAATCCGGTGATCAAATCGACTTATCCAAAATAGAAGGAATTAAAGTAGATAAACATTCAACTGGCGGTGTAGGTGATACAACAACACTCGTACTGGGCCCGCTTGTAGCTGCAGTAGGTGTTCCGGTTGCGAAGATGTCAGGGCGCGGCCTTGGACATACAGGAGGAACAATCGACAAGCTTGAGGCTGTTGAAGGATTCCATGTTGAGATAGAGAATGAAGAATTTATTAAGCTTGTTAATCAAAATAAAATTGCAGTCATTGGCCAGAGCGGGAACCTAACGCCTGCAGACAAAAAGTTATATGCACTGCGCGATGTAACAGCCACAGTGGACAGTATTCCTCTGATTGCAAGCTCGATTATGAGCAAAAAAATCGCTGCAGGTGCTGACGCCATTGTCCTTGATGTTAAGACAGGCGCCGGCGCATTTATGAAGACACTTGATGATTCACGTGAATTAGCAAAAGCGATGGTCCGCATTGGAAATAATGTTGGCAGAAACACAATGGCTGTCATCTCAGATATGAGCCAGCCGCTTGGTTATGCCATTGGCAATGCCCTTGAAGTAAAGGAAGCTATCGATACATTAAGAGGCGAAGGACCTGAAGATCTAACTGAGCTTTGCCTGACCCTTGGTAGCCATATGGTTTTCCTTGCGAGAAAAGCGGATTCATTGAAGGAAGCGCGCGAAAAATTAGAGAATGCTATGAAGGACGGTTCAGCTTTAGAAACATTTAAAGTATTCCTAAGCTCACAAGGAGGAGATGCGTCAGTTGTCGATGATCCGCAGAAACTGCCTCAGGCAAAATATACATTTGAATTAGAAGCTAAGCAGGATGGCTATGTTTCTGAGATTGTTGCGGATGAAATTGGAACTGCAGCCATGCTATTGGGAGCAGGAAGAGCAACCAAGGAATCAGAAATTGATCTGGCTGTCGGCCTGATTTTAAGAAGGAAAATCGGCGACCGTGTACAGAAGGGCGAATCTCTCGTCACCATCTGCAGCAATTTCGAAAATGTAGAAGAAGTAAGAACTATGCTTTATGAAAACATTACACTGTCCACTGAAAAAGTGGAGGCACCAGTATTAATTCATGAAGAAATAACTGAATAATACTGAATCAAGAAGCCGCCGGGGTGATATCCGGCGGCTTTTTTGCGTGGAGCTGACTGTTTAATTTCTTTTTAGTCTTACTGAACTGTATAAATTTTCTTTAACTGGAAAAAATGGAGGCTATAAAGAATGGAGGTATTGTGTGATGAAACGACTCGTCTCATTAATGTTAATAGCATTATTAATGGCAACAATCTTTGCTCCTTCCGGGTTTGCAAGAGAAAGCAGCGCAGATTTAGCGGATAATGTGAAGTCCGCAATTCTTATCGAGCGTGATACCGGTTCGGTATTGTATGAAAAAAACAGCGGTGAACAGCTTCCGCCTGCCAGCATGACAAAAGTCATGACCATGCTCTTAATTATGGAAGCGATAGATGAAGGAAAGCTGTCATGGGATGAGAAAATCCGGACAAGCGAATATGCGGCATCAATGGGCGGTTCGCAAATCTTCCTGGAGCCAGGTGAAGAAATGACCACCAAGCAAATGCTGCAGGGGATTGCCATTGGTTCCGGCAATGATGCTTCCGTTGCAATGGCTGAGAGAATTGCCGGTTCAGAAGAAGCTTTTGTTGAAATGATGAATAAAAAGGCAAAGGAATTAGGGCTGAAAAATACTCAATTCCAAAACCCTACAGGCCTGTCAGCTAAGGAACATTACAGTACTGCACATGATATGGCCATAATGGCCAAAGAGCTTCTTAAATATGAGAAAATAACTGATTTTACGGGCACATATGAAGCCTATCTCCGTGAAGACACAGATAAAAAATTCTGGCTGGTCAATACAAATCGCCTTGTGCGTTTTTATCCTGGTGTTGATGGCCTCAAAACCGGCTTTACCTCTGAGGCAAAATACTGTCTGACGGCAACAGCCGAGAAAGACGGAATGCGGGTTATAGCCGTTGTTTTTGGCGCACCGACTTCAAAAGAACGCAATGCCCAAGTGACTAAAATGCTCGACTTTGCATTTAGCCAATATAAGACACACCCAATGTACGAAAGAAATCACGTTCTTGGAAAAGTAGAAGTCAGCAAAGGCGAAAAGAAGATGGTTGAAGCCCTGACCAGTGAACCAATTTCCCTTTTAACTAAAAAAGGTGAAAGCATTAAAGAAATTGAACAGAAGATTACTTTAAATAAAAAAATTAAAGCTCCTGTCCAAAAGGGTGATCAGATCGGAACATTAACCTTGAAAAAGGATGGAAAAGTCTTAGTTGAAAGCCCTTTAGTTGCTAAAGAAGACAGCAGTGAAGCATCATGGTGGACATTGTTTAAACGATCAATGGGGTTGTTTTCAAAAACTGAATAAATAACCATTTATATTAGTCAGAGGGGTGTTTTCGCAAGGTTTGTTGCTATTTGTATATTATTTGCTGAGTTGATTGTAGCGGAAGGTGCGAGATCCTGGAAGCTTATTCAAAGTCCTGCGGGAGTAGCGGGACAGGTGAGACCCCACAGACGCGCAGCGTTGGAGGAGGCTCACCGCCCGCCCCGCGGTTCGCTGAACAGCCTTGAGCGGAAATCAACGGACAACACGGATAGGCGAATAACATAATTTAACGAAAAGGGTCTTGTCGAAAAGTGACCTCTATGATTATTATTTTTAGCGAAAATACACTAGTTTTGTCTCCAGGAAGGAAATGAAGCTCCAGGCATCGAAATTGACTCACTATAAGGGCGGATACCGGAAGTTTATAAGATTTCGGATTATCCTATCCGGAGGAAAAGCATGAGAATTAGCGGCTTTTTCAGTGCGGGTACCAGATAAGGAGGCTAAGATAGTGAGTCTTAACATTAATTTGGAAGTAAAGCATGATGTCTTATGTATTCGTTTAAGCGGGGAACTGGACCATCATTCGGCAGATGAACTGCGTGAACAGGCGACAAAGGCGATTGAAGATCATGACATCCATCATATTATATTAAACCTTGAGCATCTTTCTTTTATGGATAGTTCAGGGCTTGGAGTGATTTTGGGCCGCTACAAACAAATCAAACAGAAGCATGGTGAAATGGTTGTTTGTGCGATTTCTCCAGCAGTGCAGAGACTATTTGATATGTCGGGTTTATTTAAGATAATCCGTTTAGAACCGACAGAAGAAAACGCACTGCAAAGATTGGGGGTTGCCTGAACGATGAAAAATGTGATGAATCTCGAATTCAGTGCGCTTAGCCAAAATGAATCATTCGCCCGTGTCACTGTTGCTGCCTTTATTGCCCAGCTTGATCCGACAATGGACGAACTTACAGAAATTAAAACGGTCGTTTCTGAAGCTGTAACCAACTCCATTATTCATGGCTATGAAAATGATCCTAATGGGGTTGTCTATATTTCTGTCCTGATTGAAGATGGATTTATTGATCTGACCATTAAGGATAAAGGCCTTGGGATTATGGATGTGGAAGAAGCGCGGCAGCCGTTATTTACAACAAAACCTGAATTGGAAAGATCAGGCATGGGCTTTACCATCATGGAAAATTTCATGGACGAAATTGAAATCAAATCGCAGCCGGGAATAGGCACAGAGATCCGATTAAGGAAGCATTTATCAAATAGTAAAATGCTATGCAATTAAGGGAGTCTTGCTATGGATGTGGAGGTTAAAGCAGAGAAGGGCCAAACCTATTTAAAGGACAATGAAGTCAAGGAGCTAATAAAGCAAAGCCAAAGCGGAGATCAGGGTGCAAGGGACAGAATTGTTCAAAAAAATATGCGTCTTGTCTGGTCTGTCGTTCAGAGATTCTTGAATAGAGGATATGAACCTGATGACCTCTTCCAGATTGGCTGTATCGGCTTATTGAAATCGGTTGATAAGTTTGATCTCAGTTATGATGTAAAGTTTTCGACCTACGCGGTTCCAATGATTATCGGAGAAATCCAAAGGTTTATACGGGATGATGGAACGGTAAAAGTAAGCCGTTCTTTAAAGGAAATGGGCAATAAAATCAGGAAAGCCAAAGACGAGTTATCAAAAACGCTCGGACGCATCCCAACCGTTACAGAACTTTCCGAGTTCCTGGGAATTTCTCCTGAAGATATTATCCTTGCCCAGGAAGCAAGCAGGATCCCTTCTTCTATACATGAAACAGTATATGAAAACGACGGAGATCCCATTACACTGCTCGATCAGATTGATGATGGAAATGAAGGAAAATGGTTTGATAAAATAGCATTAAAAGAAGCGATCCGTGAATTGGATGAGCGGGAAAGACTGATTGTTTACTTGCGCTACTATAAAGATCAGACTCAATCTGAAGTGGCGGCAAGGCTTGGCATTTCCCAGGTGCAGGTGTCGCGTCTGGAAAAAAAGATACTACAGCAAATGAAAGACCGGATGGATATTTAAATCCATCCGGTCTTTCATTTTTTTATCCAACAGCCAATTATTGGAGTTCATGAAGCTAATATATGTAACTCATACTAAATATAGACACAAAAGCGAAAAGCTCCAAATAGGCGAATCAATTTCGAAGAGGATATCACTTTGTGGGAAGTGAGCATATTGGAAAAAACAGTTTATATTCGCTTGCGGCATCGGCTGCAAATACGGCCCAATCAGAGAATACTGCTAAAAGATATTGCACAGGTCATTGCCGATGACGGCATTTACGAAAAGCTTTGTGCACTTCCGCTTTATCAAGTAAGCGAGCAGGACCGGAATATTGTGGTAATTGATGTTATGAAGGTAATTAGGACCATAACCCAGTTATTTTCAAACATTGAAGTCCAGTCGATCGGGCCTGCTCAAGCGATAGTTGAGGTTGTTACAAAGAAGCGTAAAGTATCATTTCCTCTATTTCTGCTGGTTTGGCTGCTTCTGTTCGTAGGTGCTGCCCTCGCCATTATGAATTTTCATGAAGACGTGAGCATGCAGGCTGTACAGCTTAGAATTTACACTCTCATAACCGGGGAAGTGGACAGCAGGCCTCTCATTTTTCAAATCCCCTATTCGATTGGCCTGGGGCTTGGCATGATCATTTTCTTTAACCATGTTTTTAAGAAGCGGCTGAACGAGGAGCCAAGCCCATTGGAAGTAGAAATGTTCAATTATCAGCTTGATCTTGATAACTATGTTGCGTTGAAAGAAAACAAGGAGAGTATGAAGTATCTTGATGACCATTAATGTTGTCCTGGTAATGATCATAGGATTTGCAGGCGGGCTCGCTGTTGGTTCAGGTTTTGTTGCTTTCCTGGCAGTTTTGGGCATTATCCCAAGGCTTACCCAGTTGAGCAAAACGATGAAGATGATCCATTATTATGAAGCTGCAGTTATAATGGGGGCTTTGGCTGGTGCACTGGCAACTTTATGGAATCCGGTTTTCCACCTGACAGCCCTGTTACTAATACCCATTGGGCTTGCTTCGGGCATATTTATTGGCATGCTGGCAGCTGCTTTAACTGAAGTGCTGAATGTTTTTCCAATCCTTGCGAAAAGAATCGGAGTAGATGGAAAGATTGTCATTTTATTGATGGCATTTGTATTTGGAAAGGTGTTCGGATCACTGTTTCAATGGATTTATTTTGTAAATAAATAAGCAATCGGCTGGGCATATTTAAGAAAAATGAGGATTCGGAAAGGAAAAACTGCTATGGATGAACGGAGGCACGTCATTCTTATAACTGATGGCGACGATTTTGCAAGAAAGACAGTGGAGCATGTTGCGAAGGAAATCGGAGGAAGATGCCTATCTTTGTCGCATGGAAACCCTTCTGTCTTAAACGGTCAGCAAATCGTCAAGCTGATAAAAAAAGTCTCCCATGACCCTGTATTGGTTATGTTTGATGACAGCGGGTTTATCGGGGAAGGAGCCGGAGAGAATGCGCTGAAATATGTTGCGTGCCATAAAGATATCGATGTTCTGGGAGTCATAGCAGTTGCCTCAAAAACAAGACAGGCCGAGTGGACAAAAGTAGATGTATGTATTGATAACAACGGGGAACTGACTCCATACGGAGTTGATAAGTTCGGAGTACCTGAGATGGAAATTGGCAGAATTAATGGTGATACCGTTTATTGTCTTGATCAGCTTGATGTGCCGATAATCGTTGGAATTGGCGATATCGGAAAGATGTCTAAAAAAGATCATTATGAATTAGGTTCGCCAATTACTAAAAAGGCAGTAGAGCTTATATTGGAAAGGAGCGGCTATTATGGCACGAAACAAGACGAAGGATGATAAGACACCTATATTTGAGTCCGTCCATGAAATTGAAAAATATATGAAAAATAGAGTTGGCCTGGGAGAAAGCTTCGATCTGGGTGTCAGAAAGCTAACGATCTTAAGGAAGGATGTTCATTTCTATTATATTAATGGACTAACGGATACGAGTTATATCATTGCCATCATTGAGGGTCTGGTGGGGATCAATGACAGTGAAAAACTTTCCTCTAACCTTTTTAAAATCATCGAGAACAGGCTGAGGCATCAATCCATTGAGCATATTAAAACAATGGATGAACTGGTTGATCAGGTGCTATCAGGACTGATTGTCGTTGTGGGCGAGGGTGAGGGCGAAGGGCTTGTCATCGATGTCAGAAGCTATCCAGGAAGAACCCCGCAGGAACCGGATACTGAAAAAGTTGTCCGCGGCTCAAGGGATGGCTTTGTAGAGAATATAATAGTAAACACAGCCCTGACTCGCAGGAGGATTAGAGATGAACGGCTTCGTTTTGAAATCATGCGTGTTGGTGAAAGATCAAAGACAGATGTCGCCATTGGGTTCATTAAAGATGTGGCTAATAAGGATTTAGTTGATTTAATTAGAAAAGAAATTAAAGCGATTGAAATCGATGGCATTACAATGGCTGATAAAACAGTCGAGGAATTTCTTTTAAAGCAGGGATACAATCCCTTCCCGCTTGTTCGGTATACGGAAAGAGCAGATGTGGCGGCAGCCCATTTGCTTGAAGGGCATGTCATTATATTTGTTGATACTTCACCAAGTGTCATTATTACACCTACAACATATTTTCATCATTTGCAGCATGCAGAAGAATACAGACAATCGCCAGCAGTCGGCACATTTCTCCGCTGGATTCGATTTTTAGGTCTTTTGGCTTCAATCGTTCTATTGCCGCTATGGTTTTTATTTGTATTGGAGCCTTCACTCCTGCCTGAAAGAATCGCGTTTATCGGGCCAAATGAAGAAACGAATGTTCCTGTTATAGCCCAGCTGTTTCTTGCAGATGTCGGTATTGAATTTCTAAGAATTGCGGCCATCCATACACCGACACCGCTTTCAACTGCAATGGGCTTAATTGCCGCTGTACTTATAGGCCAAATTGCCATAGATGTCGGCCTTTTTGTTCCTGAAGTCATTTTATATGTCTCACTTGCTGCCATTGGAACATATACGACTCCAAGCTATGAACTGAGCATTGCCAATAAAATTTTACGATTGAGTTTGCTTGTGGCAGTTGCGATTTTCCATACACCAGGCCTGGTCGTGGGACTTACATTAATCATTCTTCTGCTCGCAAGCATCAAATCATTGAATACACCATATCTATGGCCGTTTATTCCGTTCAGTCCGGTTGCTTTATCCCAAATCCTGATTCGCCGTTCGATGCCTGGCTCTAAAATACGGCCAAGCATTGTCCAGACTAGAAATCGTTATAAGCAGCCTGTAAAATAAGAAATACGCGTAATGCCGATTGCTAAGATACACGAAATATGGTAAAGTTTTTTTAATTAAATAAAGGATTAAAGGAAACAGAATAGACAGTCTCTTGGGGTGCTGTCTATTTCTTTCATAAATTGTTGGGTCTCGGGGGCAAGACACCTGAGGAAAAGGAAGAGGGGGAACCATGTTTTTTCACGGCACTATGAAGGCAAACGACAAAGGGCATCTTGAAATTGGCGGTATGGATACTGTCGAACTCGCCAGTCAATTTGGAACACCTTTATACGTATATGATGTAGCATTAATAAGAGAAAGAGCCAGAGGATTTAAGGAAACTTTCGAAAAGCTTGGAATAGAAGCACAAGTTGCATATGCGAGCAAAGCTTTCTCAACAGTGGCAATGGTTCAGCTTGTAGATGAAGAAGGACTATCATTGGATGTGGTATCAGGCGGAGAGTTATACACTGCTCTTGCTGCAGATTTTCCATCTGAAAGAATCCATTTTCACGGGAACAATAAGAGCAGAGAAGAACTTGAGATGGCTCTAAAGAATCATGTCGGCTGTATTGTTGTCGATAATTTTTATGAGCTGGAATTATTAGAGGAAATCTGTGAATCTCTTGCAGTTAAAACTAAAATTCTACTGAGGGTTACGCCAGGAATCGAGGCACATACCCATGACTATATCTTAACCGGCCAGGAAGATTCAAAGTTTGGATTTGACCTGCAGAATGGCCAGGCTGAAAAGGCTCTGCTAATAGCTCTAAATTCAAACTGGATTGAAACACTTGGACTGCACTGTCATATCGGCTCTCAGATTTTCGATACAACAGGCTTCATTTTGGCTGCCAAGAAAATTTTTGAGAAGATGGCAGAATGGAAAGAAAAACATGCATATGAACCTAAAGTGCTTAACTTAGGCGGAGGTTTTGGAATCCGCTATACAGAAGAAGATGATCCGATTCATGCATCTAAATATGTTGAAGAAATTATCCTGGAAGTAAAAAAACAGGCTAAGCATTTTTCCATGAAGATGCCGGAAATTTGGATTGAGCCGGGGCGTTCCCTAGTGGGAGATGCCGGAACAACTTTATACCAGACTGGGTCACGCAAAGAGGTTCCAAATGTAAGAAATTATCTCGCTGTGGATGGCGGCATGAGTGATAATATCAGGCCGGCCCTTTATCAGGCTAAGTATGAAGCGGTATTGGCAAACCGGGTGTTGGATAAGCCGGAAGAAACAGTATCAATTGCCGGAAAATGCTGTGAATCAGGCGATATGCTTATTTGGGATTTGCCTCTTCCAAAAGCAGGGGATCAAGACCTCCTGGCTGTTTTCTGTACAGGCGCATACGGTTATTCTATGGCGAACAATTATAATCGAATCCCAAGGCCTCCTGTAGTTTTTATTGAAAATGGAGAGGCTAAGCTGGTTGTTAAAAGGGAAACCTACGAGGATCTATTACGATTGGATCTGCCCATTAATGAAAAAATAAAAAATTAAGCTGCCCCCTAAGGCAGCTTAATTTTTTTTAAGAAAAGAAGGCTTTAATCGCATCTATTGCACTAGTGAAAAAACGTTTCAGGTTTTCTAAAAATCCCTGGCCTTCTTCACTTTCAAGGTATTTGGAAATTTTGTCTTTTGCCTGGTTAAGCTGTTCACCGACCTGATTCCAATCAATATCAAGCTCTTTCAGCTTGTTAAATAAATCTATTAAGCTTAGAATCTCCTGTTCGGTCAGAGTGATGCCAAGGTCCTTTGCTGCATTTTCGATAATTGTTCTGAGTTCTGCATCGGTTTCAGGTGAATTTTTGGCAATTTCCTCTTTGATTTTGGTAATTAAAGCAGCTGCATTCTCGTTTCCAACCGAATCGCCAAGCTTGGCTGTTTCAACCATTTCCTCATTTGCCGCCTGTTTTACATCCTCAGGAATTGTTTTTTCAGCTGAAATTTCATATGCCTTAATAATGCCTGTTAAAGCAGCTGTTCCAGAAACATTTGCAGGTGCTGTAATATAAATTTTTGCATCTTTTACACCTGCAGTAATCAAAGCATTAATGTACATTTCATCTGTGACCCAGTTAATATTCTTAGTCTCGACTTCAAGGCCGGAGCCTTGTTTTGCTACTGTGACTGCCGAAGAAGATATCGCTCTTGTTCCTATAAGAGCTTTAGAGATATAATTTCCAAGATATTGATGTTCTTCCTCATTTGAAACAGTAATAATGGCAGCATCTTTCGGAGCTTTCATTTCAGCCAGAAGCATATTTTTTTGTTCTTCTGATAGATTCTCACCTAAAGTGACAATTACATCACCTTCCGCCATATCTGCAAATGCCTGTATCGGCAAAATAAATAATAGCGACATTATGAATAGTAATAGCATTTTATTCCATTTCATGCGGTTACCTCCCGGAGTAAAAATAGCGAAGCCATATGCCAGTTCTTCGGCTCGCTTAATGGCTTCCTGTAAATAGACGATTCCTTCTGCGAAAAAGTTTCAACTCTCCTCTAACAGAAACCTTAGCTCAAAATGCCTATTTCAGCAAGCAGAATGGAATTATGAGAAAGAATAGTGTAAAATGAATGATAGTTTGTAAGTCATAGGATTTATATATAAATGGGGGCAGTAAGGAAATATGAAAAAAAGCAATTGGCTTCTTTTTATAATATTGCTTGTGTTAAGCATCGGATGGGGACTTGTTTACTGGTTCTTTATAGTATAGGCTTTGCCGAAGGCGTCAAGGTAATGAATTAGCCGGTTTTATTCGAAAATAGCAACATTCAGCATGAATACATATACTGTTATGAAAAAGTTTACAAACATTAAAATATGGGAAAAATAGTTTATGATGTTTTTATTCAAATAATGAGGGATTAATATGCTAATTCGATATAAAAAGTCATTTGAAAAAATTGCAATGGGTCTTTTATCTTTCATGCCTAATGAAAAAGACTTGAAAAGGCTGCAGCAGACGATGAAGCAATATGAATCAGAAGAAAATCGGCAGCTGTTTTTGTGGAAGGAAGGCGAAGATATCATTGGACTGGTCGGCGTTACTTCAAGTGATCAGACAATGGAGATTCAGCATATCTCTGTTAACCCGTCACACCGGCATCAAGGCATTGGCAAAACAATGATAAAAGCATTGGATGAACTATATCCTGGGAAAACTTTAACTGCAACCGATGAAACCGAATCTTTTCTAAGCAAATGTGATGTTAATTAACAAAAGCGGGTGTGCCTGCACAAACCCGCACCCGGTCAGCTTAACCGCTATCGGGGTTCAGCAATATGCTTTGCTACATGGAAAAGGCAGCGAATAAATTATTCCTGCCTTTTTTTCCGGTTCAGGGCATCAAGTCTTTCTTTAATAACCATGGTTCTATCTCTTCTTTTATGGCGGTGTACAATATCTTTATCTGGTAAATTGCTGTCAAAGCACCAGGGAAATCCCTTGGATGCACAGAACTTCATACATTCTTCCTTAAGTAAGGGATCTATAATTGGCAAGTTAACACTGGAGTAATCTCCGCCTTTTTGAATCAGTAGAAGCCTGTTCTTAAGATCCTTTATCAATTGACCTGTATCCAGACCCAGTGCCTGTATTTCTTCAGCTCTGCTCTCCAAAATGACGATTCCTTTGCGGAGGGTTCGTTCAGCACCATTTAAATTCTCTCTGCGATGATGATAAAAAGAAACTGCCATAAGAATTAATCCGACCCATGCAGACTTTTTATTGTTTGGGTCCGTACTCTTCCAATATTCCTCCAGTAACTCGTGACATTCAAAATAATCTCGGTCACCATGAAAATGGACCAGGAACTCAATATATTTATCAGGATACATACTTTCACTCCTTGAAATTCTTACTTCATTTTACCACAGCTCAATCGATTAACAGAAAAATAAAAACCCGGCGCTTAACCGGGCTTTAACAGCTGATAAATCTGAACATATATATTGGTGATTTTGGGTTGCTAACAGGACAGCCTTGTCTATTGGCATATGTGCAGAATCTGCTTAATAAACAAGGAGGCTTAGAAGAAGCAGGAAGCTCCGACAATAATTAATAAGATGAACAGAACGACAATTAAAGCAAACCCGGTTCCGCAATCTCCAAATCCAGTATTAGACATATAAAATACCTCCTGTATCTTTATTTCCCTACATCGTATGTAGGCAATTGCCTTATTGATTGGGCGGTTCAAAAAAATCACGAATGAAGCAGGGGCATTGCTGACATCAGGTTTATTTTTCTATTGGATAACATCCATGAATAATCTATACTAGATATAGCCTTTTGGCATTTAAGGGAATTTATATTAGGAAAATTTGGTGGGTATTTTATGCAATATGATCATTATAACGTCAAAATAGATGCTTTCGAGGGGCCTCTGGATCTTCTTCTTCATCTTATTAACAGGCTGGAAATTGATATCTATGACATCCCTGTATCAGAAATTACCGAGCAGTACCTCATTTATATACATACAATGAAGGAGCTTCAGCTTGACGTAGCAAGCGAATATCTTGTAATGGCCGCAACGCTTCTGGCAATAAAAAGCAAAATGCTGCTGCCAAAGCATGATGAGGAAGAGCTCGAGGATGAATTTGGAATGGAAATGGAAGAAGACCCCAGAGATGAACTTGTAGAACGGCTGATTGAATACCGTAAATATAAGGAAGCTGCAGAGGAGCTTAAGGAGCGGGAACAGGATAGAAGTTTAATGTATACAAAGCCGCCTGCAGACCTTTCGGAATATGTGAATGAAACACAGCAGGAAAAAGCTGATTTGAATGTAAGTCTTTATGATATGCTTGGCGCTTTGCAAAAGTTATTAAGAAGGAAAAAACTGCAAAGGCCGCTTTCTGCAAAAGTTGCCCGCCAGGAGATTCCCATTGAGAAGCGGATGTCTGAAATTGTGGAACAGTTAAGAAGTGTAAAAGGCAGGAAAAAATTCACCGATCTTTTTCCGGTATCGGACAGAGAGCATATAGTAGTAACTTTCCTGGCGGTACTGGAGTTAATCAAGCGAAAAGAAATTCAGGTCGAGCAGGACAAAAATTTCTCTGATATTTTTGTAGCTTCCATGGAAGGAGGAAAATAGTGTGGAGATCGTTAATTGGAAGGGGATAGCCGAAAGCCTCCTGTTTGCAGCTGGTGATGAAGGCTTGTCTCTTAAGCAAATTGCCCATGTGCTGGAGGTGGAAGAGAATCAGGTCCGTGAAATAATGGACAGTCTTATGGAAGACTACAATACTGGCAGCCGCGGAATAATGGCTGTTGAATTGGCGGGGACTTTTCAGCTGGTTACGAAAAAAGAGTTTTCCCCATACCTGAAGAAGCTGGTAGAGTCTCCTTCTGCCGCTTCCCTTTCTCAGGCGGCACTCGAGACGCTCGCAATTATTGCTTACAGACAGCCTATTACAAGGACAGAAATTGAGGAAATTAGAGGAGTCAAGACAGAGAGACCTCTTCATACATTGTCTGCTAAAGCCCTGATTAAAGAAGTTGGACGGGCAGATGGAACAGGGCGTGCCTATTTGTATGGAACGACTAAAGAGTTCCTTGATTATTTTGGCCTTAAAAGCATAGAAGAGCTTCCGCCTCTCCCGGATAAGATCAGTGAAGAAGAGGATTCATTACAGGAAGAGGCTGATTTATTCTTTGAAAAGTTCCAGGAGCTCGATTCTTGAGTTTTCTGACACATTACATAGGAAGTGTGGTAAAATAGATTTAAATTTTTCCCTTTCCTTTTAATACATATTAATCTTGTAAACCATCGGAAAATAGGAGGGTTTTGCTTGCTGATTAAACATTGCAGGGGATATGAGCTTGAAAAAGAAAAGCCAAACACCTCGGAAGATTTTTTTAACAGAAGTGAGATTGTGTTCGAAGAAGATGGACAGGAGAAGACTTTTCATGTTTTATACGTCCGTTTCTTTGATGAATCCATGAATGAGTTCACACCATATGACCAGGATCCAGTCTTTAAGGCTGGTTCTAGAGAAGTTCGGTTCAAGGATATTGTTGCTCTTTCATGTTTATTGAAGAACCCGGGTTTTAGACATCGCAAACGAATTTATCTTAATTCAAAGGCTGATTTTGCATCCTATTTTCAGGATCTGGAATTTTCCAAGCTTCCCTCCATTTTTGAAGCGCTGGAGAGTAAAAAATCCTATGACCTGCGATCACCTTTAGATTTCATTGTTCAACCGCAACAATAGCCAGTTTATAATTATGGGGGTGTAATGGATGGGGAATTCAATTGTTAAATCACAGATGGAAGATGTGAAAAATTTCCTCGGTAATAGCGTTGCCGCATTTGAAGATTTCTTAAATAATACAACAATAAAAGATCTTGAAGCAGAACAACAAGGGAATGCGAATTATTATAAAAGTATCCTCTCACATGTTAGAAAACTGCTTGTATATTGTGAAGAAGGACTTGATGCCAGCACGATCATATTAAAAAGTGACCCTTTCCAAAAAGGGGCTGCCGAAAAGACGTTATACCGGATTTACCATCAATGCATTGAAGAGTTTTTTTCTCCGAAAAATGATGCATGGTTTGAGAATAGCCGTTCAGCATATACAGGAAAAAACTCAATCCAGTTTCATGATGAAGTTCCGGACAGCCTCAAATCAATGTTCAGGCAGCTGGAAGGAGAGTTTCAAAGGGTTCGTGAGGAACTTGAATATTACGAAACAGATTACCGGACAAAAATGATTCAATCAAAATAGCATTGGAAGTGGAGAACAGCGGGCAGCTGTTCTTTTTTTTCTGGCACGTTATAGGGAGATTTCCATTTTCATTGGAAAACGTACAAACTTTCACTCATACAAATAGAAAGTGAGCTATTTATGGAAGCGAGTGAGGGATTGTATGAGTAAAATGGAAGATTACATTAAGGACGTTACGAAATGGAACAAAGAGCTAAGAGATTTTTTAGACTCGGAGGATGTTGAACAAAACAATGAATTGTGGCAGAGGCTGGATCATTTTACCGAAATTATGGATGGAATAAACGGCCCGCTGGATATAGAAGCTTTGGAAAAGCTGCAGAAACAAGTGGACTCTCTTCATTCTGATATGGAGAATTACTTTTCCAATAGACAGCAGCTTGGAAATATCTATATGAATGAAACGTACATTTCTGCGGGAAAGCATATTTTACCCCCGCTGCCTTACGATTACAGCGCACTTGAACCGCATATCTCAGGGGAAATTATGAGGCTGCATCATGATAAGCATCATCAATCATATGTAGATGGCTTGAACAAAGCAGAGGTAATGCTCCAAAAAGCAAGGAATAATAATGATTACAGCCTCGTAAAACACTGGTCCCGCGAGCTGGCCTTTCATGGTTCCGGTCATTATTTGCATACGATTTTCTGGAATAATATGAGTCCTGAAGGCGGTGGGAAACCTTCCGGTGCACTCCTGAAGGAAATGAACAAATACTTTGGGAGCTTTGAGAAATTCAAAAGCCACTTCACTGAAGCAGCCAAGCAGGTAGAAGGAGTGGGCTGGGCAATCCTGGTGTGGTCTCCAAGAGCGCGCAGGCTCGAAATACTTCAATCGGAAAGGCATATGCTTTTAACCCAGTGGGATACAATCCCTCTGCTGGCTTTGGATGTATGGGAACATGCTTATTATCTGCAATATAAAAATAACCGTGGTGACTATATTAAAAATTGGTGGAATGTTGTCAACTGGAAGGATGTAGAAAACAGGTATTTAAAAGCATCTGAATTAAAATGGAAGCCTTTCTAAATAGGAGCAGAAATAAGCAAGAGGGGAGTACTAAGCGTATTCCCCTGTTTTTTGATGTACAAGCCGTTTCCAAATCCACAATACAAGTCAAACATAATAGTCATATCACTACTTGTCCTGCATAAACTTGTACAAATAAATGAAAACATGCGACTCCTCCTTTTGGGGAGATCATGTATTTCGCTCAATCTGACATCCACAAAGGAGACGGGGTTTTGTGCAATGAAAATGTTTAGCAGGCTGATGGCCATATCTTTGGTCACCGCGTTGATGATGGTGAATTTCCCTCAGAAGACAGAGGCTTCAGTTTCAGTAAGTGCCCGGAGCGCAATATTAATGGAACAGGATTCTGGCCGTATCCTTTACCAGAAAGAAGCAAATGAAATGAGGAGAATAGCAAGCATTACAAAAATAATGACGGCAATTCTGGCCATAGAATCCGGAAAAATGGACGATATGGTTAAAGTAAGTGATCGTGCTGTCAGAGCGGAAGGGTCATCGATATATCTAAAGGCAGGAGAAAAAATAAAGCTTGAAGATCTGGTTTACGGGCTAATGCTTCGTTCAGGCAATGACTCTGCAGTCGCAATCGCAGAACATGTTGGCGGAAGCCTTGAAGGATTTGGCTTTTTAATGAATAAGAAAGCTGAAGAAATCGGCATGAAGAATACCCATTTTGCAAACCCTCATGGTCTGGATGATCATGAAGACCATTATTCGACTGCTTATGATATGGCTCTGCTGACCAGGTATGCAATGAATAATGAGAACTACCAAAAGATTGCAGGAACAAAGGTGCACCGTGCACCAAACCCGAATGAAAGCTGGGACAGGGTGTGGAAAAATAAAAATAGGCTCCTGACCGAATTATATGAGTATTGCACAGGGGGGAAAACAGGATATACAAAAAGGGCAAAGAGAACTCTTGTAACAACAGCATCGAAAGGCAGTCTTAATTTGATTGCAGTCACCTTAAACGGGCCGGATGATTGGAATGACCATATAAATATGTATGAAACAGCTTTTAGAACCTTTGATTCTGTGGAAGTCATGCCTGAGGGAATTATATCGGATATTGATGATGAATTTTATAAAGGCAGGGTTTATATAAAGCATTCATACAATTATCCTGTTACCAAAGAAGAGAAAAACAACTTTAAAATTGATATAAAGCTGCTGAAGCCTGAATCAGAATGGGATGACGGCAGGACAACACCTGACGTGGTCGGTCAGGCAACTGTGTATTTTGAAGACCAGCAAATTAAAAAGCTCCCAATCTATTATAAGCATGATGAGGTAAAAGAGGATAAGTCTCTATTAGACTACTTTAAGGGTCTTTTCACCTCAATTGCAGGAGTGAAGACAAATGGTTAATATCATTTGGGTGATGCTTACAGCTATAGGCTTAGTTTTTGCTATGATAAACGGCACCATAAATGAAGTGAACGAAGCCATTTTCAATGGTGCAAAAGAAGCGGTCACGTTGTGCATCGGTCTAATCAGCATTCTTGTTTTTTGGCTGGGAATGATGAAAATTGCCGAGGACGCAGGCCTGCTGAATAAGCTTGCTTCCCTATTCAGGCCAATTGTGAAAAAACTTTTTCCGGAAGTGCCCGGTGACCACCCGGCAATGGGATATATGCTATCGAACATGATGGCCAATATGTTCGGTCTCGGAAACGCAGCTACCCCTCTTGGCATAAAAGCAATGGAAGAGCTGAAAAGATTGAATGGGGGTAAGAATGAAGCAAGCCGTTCTATGATAACCTTTTTGGCCATCAACACTTCAAGTCTGACCTTAATTCCTACAACCGTGATTGCCATACGGATGAATTATAATTCTGCCTCGCCCACCGATATCGTAGGTCCTACCTTAGTGGCTACATTCTGCTCTTCATTGGCCGCAATAATGATTGACCGTTATTTCTATTACCGAAGAACGCGAAAAGGATGAGGTTAGGATGGAGATTGTTTCAGCTGTTTCCCTTTGGTTAATTCCTATTTTAATAGGCTTTATATTAATATATGGAACATTTAAGAAAGTTCCTACTTATGAAAGCTTTACTGAAGGCGGAAAAGAAGGAATAAAAATTGCTGTATCCATTATTCCTTTTCTTGTCGGGATGCTTGTAGCCATATCGGTTTTCAGGGCTTCCGGTGCCCTGGAGTATTTTATGAATCTGATCAGGCCAGGACTGGAGGCAATTGGAGTGCCTCCTGATATCGTACCCTTGGCTATAATTCGTCCGATCTCAGGAACTGCAGCACTGGGAATGACCAGTGACTTAATTGCTGTCCATGGTCCCGACTCCTTCATAGGCAGGCTTGCCTCAGTACTGCAGGGCAGCACAGATACAACTTTTTATGTCCTGACGGTCTACTTTGGAGCAGTGGGAATCAAAAAAATGGGAGATGCACTTAAAGTCGGACTGCTGGCCGATTTGGCAGGCATCATAGCATCCATTGTGATCGTAACACTTGTTTTTGGCAGTATGTAACCATTAAAGAAATGATCCGGAACAAAAGATACCTGAGTGTGGGTATCTTTTTTATTTTACTTTCAAATCTCAACTTTCAGTAATTACAGTTTATTACTTACCTAAGCTGTTTTGGCAATGGTTTGCTTTGAAAACTTGACGAATTATGTCATAATTCATTAGGAGTGAAAAAGTATGAAGTATTGTTAATAAAACTTTGAGGTGACATAAATGGAAAGATTGCAGAAAGTTATTGCCCATGCAGGGGTTGCTTCGCGAAGGAAAGCTGAAGAGCTAATGGCTGAAGGGCGTGTAAGGGTTAACGGAAAAACAGTAAAGGAACTGGGTGTTAAGGTCTCTCCTTCTGACCGCATAGAAGTGGATGGAATACCGTTGGAGAGAGAGGAGCCTGTTTATTTTCTTCTCTATAAACCAAGAGGAATCATTTCAGCCGTCTCAGATGACAAGGGCAGAAAAGTCGTCACGGATTTCTTTGAGGGAATCAAACAAAGAATATACCCTGTTGGAAGACTGGATTACGATACATCCGGAATCCTCATTCTTACCAATGACGGGGAGTTTGCGAATCTTTTAATGCACCCAAGCAATGAGATTGAAAAAGTCTATGTTGCCAAGTTGAAAGGCATTCCTTCAAAAGAAAAAATGAAGAGCCTTCAAAGAGGCATTGTGCTTGAAGATGGAAAAACAGCACCTGCCAAAACCAAGCTGTTATCAATGGATAAGAAAAAACAGACAGCTATTGTGGAAATCAGCATTCATGAAGGACGCAACCGCCAGGTTAGGAGGATGTTTGAAGCCATTGGACATCCTGTTCTGAAACTGAAGAGGGAGAGATATGGGTTCCTCACTCTGCAGGGATTATCAGCGGGGGATGCAAGAGAACTTACTGCCCATGAAGTTAAACAGCTTCGGACACTCGCGATGAAGAAGAAATAGTCAGCTTTAGAAAAATTCATAGAAGTGTCACAGTTACGCTAATTTGTAAACAATATAGGTATGATGAAAAATGCTATAATAGTAAACAGCTATGAGGCAAAAATCTTTTCCATATGTTACATATAAATTTGTTAAGGTACGGTCTTTTGGCCTGATTAGGATGCCTTAGGAGGGGAAGTTTTTTATGAAAAAGCAGCGTCTGGTAATGAGAACAGTCATATTGCTTGTCCTTGGTGCTGCCGTGGCATATACGCTATACGCAAATTTTACGAAAGATAAAATTCAAAAGGTTGCTGTTGGGGAAAAGGCACCTGATTTTGTTCTGACAGATATGGATGGCAATAAACACAGGTTATCCGATTATGAAGGCCAGGGTGTTTTCCTGAATTTCTGGGGTACATGGTGCAAACCCTGTGAGAAAGAAATGCCATATATGAACAATCAATATGAGCAATTTAAAGATGAGGGTGTTCAGGTTTTGGCTGTTAATGTCGGCGAGACAGATTTAGCAGTAAATAAATTTTCTGAGCGTTACGATCTGGCTTTCCCGATTGTAATTGATAAGGATGGCCAAGTCCAATCTGCTTACGGAATTAATCCTCTTCCTGCCACTTTTCTCATTGATAAAGATGGAAAAGTTGTCAAGTATATTACAGGCGAGATGACGGAAGAAACGATCAAGAACTATATGGAACAGATTAAACCATAAGTTACGGGGAGTTTTATATATGAAAGAAGTAAAATGCGACTGCGGCCATGTTAATCCCATAGGTACTATACTATGTGAGTCGTGCGGGAAGGTATTGGAAGAAAAAGAAAAAGACAAGAAACTTCTCGATATGCGGTATGAAGGCAGTGCACGCCGCTCGCAAACCTATAATAAAACGATAATTGATAAGATATGGAATTTCTTCTCATCTGTTAAGGTTGGAGTCTGGCTGATCGTAATAACGCTGATAGCATCAGCCGTTGGAACAATACTGCCTCAGGAAATGTACATTCCGCCAATCATGCCTGCTGAAGAATATTACGAAGACCAATATGGATGGATTGGTAAATTATACTACGATCTTGGATTTCATAATCTATACAGCTCATGGTGGTATTTGATTTTGATAGCCTCAATCGGTATATCTCTTGTAATATGCAGTCTGGATAGGGTTGTCCCTTTGTATAGAGCTTTAAAAAAGCAGAAGGTAAGCCGTCATGAAAGCTATCTGCAGCGCCAGAGGGTTTTTGGTGCGTCACAGCCAGAAGATACTGATAAGGCCTTCACAATGGCAAAAGAAAAATTAAAATCCAAGAAATACAGCATCCGGGAAGAGAATGGAAACATCCTTGCGGAAAAGGGACGTTTCTCAAGATGGGGCCCATACGTTAACCATGTGGGGCTTATCATATTTTTAATTGGCGGAATGCTCCGTTTTGTACCGGGCATGTATGTTGACAAAATTCTTTGGATCCGGGAAGGCGAAACAAAGGTCATTCCGGAAACCAATGGTGAATATTACCTTAAAAATGATGGCTTCATCCTTGAAATGTATGATAAAGAGAAAGATAACGAAGTGTTTGGGGAAGCGATTGACAAAGCAGGAATGGTAGCTAAAAATTATCAGTCCAATGTCATTCTTTATAAAAAACAGGGCGATACTGTTGCAGGTGAAGAGGCTGATCTCAAGAAAGTTAAGGACTATGAAATTAAGGTAAATAAACCTCTGAAGTTTGAGAACTTTGCATTATACCAAGTAGATTATAAACTTAATGAACTTAACAAAATGTCATTTGCCCTTACAAATAAAAAAACGGGTAAGGAATACGGGGATTTAACAGTCGACCTGAATCATCCACAGGATGAATATGATCTTGGAAATGGCTATAAAGCAGAAGTTGTCAGCTATTTTCCCGATTTTGAATTTGATGAAAATGGAGAACCTGTTACAAAGTCCAGAATCCCAAATAATCCTGCCTTTGTTTTTAAAATGTTTACTCCGGATAAGCCTGATGGCGAAATAAGTTTTGTTGCGATCAGACAGACTATTGAACCATTCGGCGATAATGAATACAAGATGGCCTTTAAAGGCATAGATACTAAAAATGTATCGGCCCTGACCGTCCGAAAAGATTTAACATTATGGATTATCGCATTGGGCGGCGTTATTTTCATGATAGGTGTTGCACAGGGATCTTATTGGAACCATCGGAGAGTTTGGCTGCGCCGTGTTAATGGAGAAGTGTGGGTAGCAGGACACACTAACAAAAACTGGCATGGACTTAAAAGGGAAATTGAAGCAGCATTGGATGGAACCGGAATTACGATGCCGGAAGATCAGCTGCAAAATCAAAGTGAAAAGAAAGGCTAAGGAGGAATCTGAGTGGTTACAATAAGCAGCAATTTACTATACACAGCTTTTATCCTCTATTTAATTGCTACTGTCTTTTTTGCCGGCTCTATAAAGGATAAGAATAGAACGAAACAAGGGCCAAACAGATGGGCAGCAATTGGATTATGGATCTCGATTATCGGGTTTGCTGCACAGCTTGGCTACTTTATTACAAGGTGGATTGCAGCCGGGCATGCGCCTGTCAGCAACCTTTTCGAATTTACAACATTCTTTGGAATGTCGCTTGTTGGTGCTTTTATAGTGATTTACTTAATTTATAAAACACCTATTTTAGGAGTCTTTACGCTCCCGGTTGCGGTACTGATGATTGCTTATGCAAGTATGTTTCCGCGGGAGGTTTCACCGCTGATCCCCGCCCTGCAGAGTGATTGGCTTCATATTCATGTTACAACAGCTGCAGTTGGGCAGGCTATTTTGGCTGTAAGCTTCGCTGCCGGATTAATTTATCTGGTAAAGTCAGTGGATCAAACTAAGCAAAGCAAACAGAGATTCTGGCTGGAAGCCGTTATGTTTGGCCTGGTTTGTACACTTGGATTTATTATTATAAGCTCAAGCTTCTCAGCTTCAGGCTACAAGGCGGAATTTAACTGGATTGATAAGAACGGTCAGGAAGACGTTCTCGAATATCATATGCCTGCTTTAACAGGTCCTCACGAGGGCCAGCTGATTACAGAAGGTAAATTTGAACCGCTTGCGGAAATGCCTGCAATTATTAATGCTAAAAAATTAAATACCGTTATATGGTCTTTGGCTTCAGGTGTCATTCTATATCTTGCTCTAAGATTGGTTCTACGCAAAAGGGTTGGAGCTGCACTTCAGCCGCTTGCCAAAAATATTAATCTTGATTTGGTTGACGAAATCGCTTACCGCTCAGTATTAATAGGATTTCCGGTCTTTACACTAGGAGCTTTGATTTTTGCCATGATATGGGCACAAATTGCATGGACTCGTTTCTGGGGATGGGATCCAAAGGAAGTATGGGCTCTCATTACCTTCCTATTTTATGCTGCCTACCTGCACCTTCGCCTTTCAAAGGGCTGGCATGGCGAAAAGTCTGCATGGCTTGCTGTAATCGGATTTATCATTATCATGTTTAATCTGGTTGCGGTAAACCTGGTCATTGCCGGATTGCACTCCTACGCTGGATCATAATGAAAATAAACAAGCCTTCACTTCACAATAGTGAAGGCTTTAATTAAAGATTTTTTATTGAACGTTAGGGGGACTTGAAAATGGAAAACCAAGTGAAAATATTACTAGTGGATGATGAAGAAAGAATCCGCCGTTTATTGAAGATGTACCTTGAGCGTGAAAATTTTTCAATTGATGAAGCAGAGAATGGTAACCAGGCTTTGTCAAAAGCCCTGGCAAATGATTATGATGTCATCCTATTGGATTTAATGATGCCCGGCAAAGACGGAATAGAAGTCTGCAGAGAACTGAGAGAAAAAAAAGCTACCCCTGTGATCATGCTTACAGCTAAAGGGGAAGAAGTTAATCGCGTACAGGGATTTGAAGTCGGCACTGATGATTATATCGTAAAGCCTTTCAGTCCCAGGGAAGTTGTCCTGCGTGTGAAGGCTTTATTGCGCAGATCTTCTAAAACTACTTACCTGCAGACAGAAACAACAGCAAAAGATGTAATCGTATTTCCTCATCTAACGATAGATAATGATGCTCACAAAGTATTGGCTGATGGAAAAGAAGTCAGTTTGACGCCAAAGGAATATGAACTGCTTTATTTCCTGGCAAAGGCGCCGGATAAGGTTTTTGACAGGGAGCATCTGCTTAAAGAAGTATGGCATTATGAATTTTTCGGAGATTTGCGAACAGTTGATACTCATGTGAAGCGCTTGCGTGAAAAACTGAATAAAGTTTCTGAGCAGGCTGCCAGAATGATTGTCACCGTTTGGGGAGTGGGCTACAAGTTTGAGGTTATTAATGAATGATGCTCTTTAGGAGTGTTGCCGGAAAGCTTTGGGGCACAATTCTTTTATTAGTTTCCTTTGTACTGCTTATTTTAACAGTCATGCTGCTGGAATTCTTTGAGAATTACCATATAAATGAAACAGAAAAAGGATTATCAAATACTGCCCATAAAATAACCAGAATTTTAAAAGAACATAATCGTGATGTCGGTTTGGAGATTTCCTGGGAGCTTGTCGATGATGTTACAAAAGTAGTCATAATTAACTCGCCGAAAGAGTACTACTATTCTCCAAACCATACAGATTCATTAAAACTGCCCATTTCCTACCTCACCGAGGAAGATGATTTAAAAGAAGTTCTTACGAAAGACAAGACTGTAAAAAAAGTAACATCCGTTAATCCGGAGTATACAGATGTATCTGCAGATGACGACAGCAAAATTCTTATCATTGGAGTCCCGCTTGAAGGTGACGGCAGCAATGGAGCCGTTTTTATTTATCAGTCCATTGAGGTAATGCACGAAACATTGCGTTCAACCACAAAGTTTATTTTGCTGGCTGCGGGAGTTGCCATCATTTTAACAACCATCTTTGCTTTTTTCTTATCGACAAGAATCAATGCTCCACTGAGAAAAATGAAAGAAGCTGCCTTTGAGGTAGCAAGAGGTAAATTTGATACGAAAGTTCCGATTCTGACTAATGATGAGGTTGGCGAATTAGCCATGGCTTTTAATCAAATGGGCAGACAGCTGAAATTTAATATGAATGCCTTAAGCCAGGAAAAAGAACAGCTGGCAAGCATTTTAAGCGGGATGGCTGATGGGGTAATCACCTTCAACCGGGATGGAACGATACTGATTACGAATCCTCCTGCAGAGCGTTTTCTGCAAAGCTGGTTTTATGAGCTGGATGACATCGAGAATAATACGGAGGAAGTTCCTTCCAAAGTAATGGAGCTCTTCCAGCTTGCTGTTAATACGGAGAAGGAACAGATTGGTGAAATCCCAATACAGGGCCGTTCATGGGTGATAATCGTTAGCCCTCTTTATAATAAAAAATATATTAGGGGAGCGGTTGCAGTTATCAGGGATATGACGGAGGAGCGTAAGCTTGATAAGCTCCGCAACGATTTTATAGCTAATGTTTCTCATGAATTAAGGACGCCAATTTCGATGATGCAAGGATATAGTGAAGCGATCGTCGATGATATTGCGGGAACGGATGAAGAGAAAAAAGAGATGGCAAGTGTCATTTATGATGAATCCCTGAGAATGGGCCGGCTTGTGAACGAATTGCTTGATCTTGCCAGAATGGAAGCTGGGCATATTCAGCTGACAATGGAAGAAACTGATGTAAACTCCTTTCTGCAAAGAATCACCAGAAAATTCCAGGGACTCACAAAAGAGAAGGAAATTAACCTGGAACATGATTTGCAAAGCGAAAATTTATCTATTCAATTGGATCCGGACAGAATAGAACAGGTTATGACCAATCTGATTGATAATGCCATCCGGCATACCCCCCATAACGGAGAGGTTAAAGTTATCGAACGGAGTGATGAACGGGGACTGCTTATCGAAGTGAAAGATTCTGGCTCGGGAATCCCCGAAGAAGACCTGCCCTTTGTATTTGAGCGTTTTTACAAAGCTGACAAAGCAAGGACAAGGGGCCGCTCCGGAACTGGCCTTGGACTCGCAATTGCAAAAAATATTATTGAAGCTCATAAAGGTCATATTACGGTTCAAAGCAAGACCGGACATGGTACGACATTTTCAATATTTATCCCTCGAAATGACGGATAAAGACGGGAATTGTGGCGATTGTTCTTGATACACGGGAAACAATTAATCATAGGCTGGGGAAGGAGATGCAAGAATTTCCTTCCCTTTCTTTTTGAATTATAATGAAAAGGCATTGGCCGTTCGTATCTGAAGGCAGGGAGTAATCCCCCGCCCAAACAGGCTCTTGCGTTTTTCTGCACAATAATAATATAGTTAAACTGTAACTTTTTTTAGAGAGAGAACGACTATTTTATTGAACGGGGAGGGGAATTCATGGACTCCGTTTTTGATGAACTTTATAAAAAATACCATCAGGACGTTTTTCAATTTCTTTTTTATATGGTCAAAAACAAGGAACTGGCTGAGGATTTAGTTCAGGAAGTCTATATAAGAGTGTTAAAGTCATATGAAAGATTTGAAGGGAAAAGCAGCGAAAAAACCTGGCTCTTTTCAATTGCGCGGAATGTTGCCATTGATTCCTTTCGCAAGCAAAAGGGCTGGAAACAAAAGATTATGGAGAAATTTGACTGGTCAACTCAGCAGGTAAAGGATGAACACCCCTTGCCTGATGAAATTGCTGTTCAACGGGAAGAAATCCAGATGATCTATCGCTGTCTTGATTTATGCACCATTGACCAGAGGCTAGTCATTATTATGAGATATATACATGAACTCACCATTACAGAAACAGCTGATTCACTTGGCTGGACTGAAAGTAAGGTAAAGACAACGCAGCACCGTGCGTTAAAGGTGTTGAAAAATCATATGGAACATTTTAAGGCAAAGGAGGGAATGGATAATGAAGGAATCAAAATGGAGCGATGAGCAGCTTCAGGAATTGCTGAGCCAGATGCCTAAGATTAAAGATAGTCGAGACCCGAGAGAAATTTATCAAACCATACAAATCAAGATGGGCAAACAAAAGAAAAGAACATGGGTCATGCCTGCTGCAGCAGCGGCTGCTGCATTGCTCCTGCTTTTCATTCTTGCCCCGAACCTTATGAATTGGCAGGAGTCTGCTGATCAACAAGTCGAAATTCAATCAGATCAGACACAATCATCTGAACAAATAACCGGTGACAATTACAGTATATCGGAAGCCAAAGACGAAGATTCAGACCCGGAACCTCTTGCAAAAGAAGAAGATCCACAAGAGGATCATGCGCAGCTTTCCGGTGACCCGGAAAAAGAATCTAGCAATGATATAAGCATGAAGTCTGTTTCATCCGAAGCAAGCCCTACTGCCGTTTATGAAGAAGACTTGGCAGGAAAAGAAGTCCTGACCTATGCAATTCCGGATAAGGAGGCTCAAAATATTGTACCTGTCAGCGTTCTGGTTGATAGTGACCCGGCCAGGACGAAATTTGCTCTGTTTGAAGACACGATGAGCAAACTTACTGAAGATGCATGGGGTTTAGATGATTACTATCCTTTAAAAGCAAATTTAACTCATGACCAGGAAAATAACATCCTGACAGTTGATGTGCCGGCGGATCACCCATATAGTATTTCCTCCACCTCAGAGTTACTTTTAGAGAAGGTTTTGGCGAATATAATGAACAATTTAGATATAGAAAAGATTGACCTTAGAACGGAAGGGAAAGTCGGCATTGAGTTCGGCCATTATGGATATAGAGACGAATTTATCCCGGAAAATAGCAATGGTAACTTAATTTATTATTTCTTGTATCCTAATGGTGCAGATTCAACACCATTCCTGGTGCCGTTAAGAGAAGAGCTCAATTCGGTAAAAGATGCTCTGAAAGCCATGAAACAAAATAGGACTGAAAATAATTTACAGGCATCCATACCGGATGATGTTGATTTTGAAATAGAAGAAAAAAAGGATGGCAAACTCAAAATCCGTTTTAATAATGAATCAGAAATAATCGATAATGCACCAACACTTCATGCGATCGAAGCAATCCTTCTTACGGCAAAAGACTTTGATTTCGACACGGTCAAATTAGAAAATGCAGATGTTGATAAAATAGGCAAGTTTGATCTTACTGAGGAATTAAAGGTACCTGTAGCAGCTAATAAACGAGATTTGCCAAATTAGAAAGGCGGCCCTATGTGGCCGTCTTTTCCATTTTAGGATAAAGTTCCTCCATATCTGCATAAAAACGTTGCTGCTGGAAGAATACTAATCACTGTGCTTTTATGAGCTTTATTATTAATTGTTCTAAAAGAGTACAAGCTGTCATAGGGTGAAAGAGAGTGCAGATAGAAAGCGCTCGAGCGGATATTTCAGCTGACATCATAGGAGGAAAAGAATGAAGGATTACATAAGGCGTTTCTTTATCGCAGGAATAATGGCTCTTTGTGTGAGTCTGCTATTTCTGGGAGGGAAGCATTCTAAAGCTGCTGAGCCAAAAATTTCTGAGTTGACAGAGCATTGGGTATGGCCGGCAGAAGGTGTAATTACGGACACGTATGGTACAAGAAGTGGTCAGCATAAGGGCATTGATATTGCCGGAGATTCCGGTTCTCCGGTTTATGCCGCTGACGCTGGAATTGTGTCCAGGTCGTATTACTCTCAAACATACGGAAATGTAATATTTATTAAACATAGCAACCAAACCGAAACAGTATACGCCCATCTGAATAAACGATTATCTGCTGAAGGCGACAAAGTTTCGCTCGGACAGAAAATCGGATTGATGGGAAGCACGGGTGACTCTTCAGGAGTCCATCTTCATTTTGAAATACATGCGCAGGCATGGACAGCTGATAAAATAAATGCAGTGGATCCCTCTGTGGCATATGGCATGGGAGAAGTTGGACAAGCTGTAAATGCAGCGGCAAGAACTGAAAACGCACGTGAAGTATCAGCCCGGCCGTCTAATTATAATTCTGGACAAATAACAAATGATTCCGGGGAAACCTACCATATAGTTAAAACTGGGGAAACATTATGGACCATCGCTGCACACTATAATCTGCTGCCCGGTGATATTGCCGGTTTAAATAATATTAATCCTGATCACATTCTTACAGGTCAAAAACTGATGATAAAACCCGGCAAATTTAGTGAATACACTGTTAAGCAAGGCGATACATTAACTTCTATAGCGAAAATGCATGATACAACAGCAGAAGCTATTAAAGAGTTAAACAATTCAAATTCAGATGTTATCAAAATTGGACAAATTCTAATCATTCACAAAAAATAGAATAGAAATGATTGCACCGCTTTACTCCCTTAAAGTATAATGGGTAAAAAACTGGGGGAGTTAGAGAAATGCTTACAGACTATCATAACCATCTTGAAAATGGCACGTTAAGCCTGGATTATTTAAAAAAATTTACAGATGCTGCTGCCCAAAAAGGGATTGAATCTTTTGGGATTTCGGAACATGCATATCATTTCTATCAGACAGCAGACATTCTGCAAAATCCATGGGTAAACGAAAGACGATTTTATGATATGAAAGACTATGTGAATGTTTTTCAAGAAGCGTGGAGCAATAACATAGATGTGAAAATGTCAATAGAAATGGACTATACGCCGGGCAAGCATTATGAAATGGCGAAGTTTATTAACAGTTACTCATTTGATTATGTAATTGGATCCATACATTGGGTTGGAGATTTCGGCATAGATCTTGCTGAATTTAGAAAAGAATGGGATAAACGGGATCTTTATGAGATATATAGGAAGTATTTTGATCAAGTGGTCACACTGGCCCAATCCAATTTATTTGATATTGTAGGCCATTTAGACCTCGTGAAAATCTTTAAATATGTTCCTAAGGACGAAGAATTTTTGCTGGAGCAGTATGATCGTGCAGCCAATGCACTGGCAGAATCCAAGACATGTGTAGAGATCAGCACAGCCGGTCTGCGAAAGCCAGTCGGTGAACTATACCCGGACAAACGGCTCCTGCAGAAATGCTATGAGAAAAATATCCCGATAGTACTTTCATCTGATGCGCACTTTCCTGAACATGTAGGTGCCGATTTTGATAAGGCTATTGCTCTTGCAAAAGAAGTGGGATATGAGTCCATCATGACTTTTTCCAAAGGAGAAAGAAAGGAATATCCTCTTGGATAATGCAAAAGGGATGGCAGAGCCTCCCTTTTTTGTATTATCCAGAAAAATTTTAATAGGTATGGACATGGATATATATGTTTCAAATCCATACAGATAAACAAATCCCTTCACAGAATAACTTTTTTTCAGTATAATTAATCTGTATAAATAAATACGGTCTATCTTCGGGGCAGGGTGAAATTCCCGACCGGCGGTGATGGGTTAATCTTAACTCTAAGCCCGCGAGCCTGAGAGAAGCGTTTGGTCGAAAAACGCTTTGCATTTAATTGGGCAGGATTTGGTGCGATTCCAAAGCCGACAGTACAGTCTGGATGGGAGAAGATGGAGGTTCTGCAGACGTTCAAAAAATGCAGGTTTTGAACGTTATTAAGCATGCCTTAGCAACTCTCCCTCAAGTTATTTTTGCTTGAGGGTTATTTATTGCGAAGATATTTGCTTAGCCGAACCTTTCTTCTATAGGAGAGATAGTCCTAAAAAGGAGAGAGGAACATGAAAAAACTTAATATCAAATCAATGGTTGCCATCGGAATGCTAAGCAGCATCTCTTATGTATTAATGCTGCTCAATTTTCCAATTCCGCCGTTTCCGCAATTTTTGATGATTGACTTCAGCGATATTCCTGCATTAATCGCGGCGTTAATCTTTGGCCCGGCGGCAGGAATATTAGTGGAGCTTATTAAAAATATTCTTGATTACTTCATGACTGGGAGTGCAACAGGGGTACCTGTCGGACATATTGCAAACTTTGCGGCAGGCATTTTGTTCGTCTTGCCTACTTATTATGTATACAGCAAGCTGAAGACCAAAAAAGGCATGACGTTTGGGCTCGTAATCGGCACCGTGGTTATGGCTGTTATTATGAGTGTGCTTAATTACGTTGTCATTCTGCCGGCATATACATTCTTCCTGAATTTCCCGGCAATGTCAGCGCCTGAAATGAGAACAATGATTGTGACAGGAATATTGCCATTCAATATCCTAAAAGGAATTATTATTTCAATTGTTTTCATGCTCATTTTTACACGCATGAGAACCTGGGTAGAAAAGCAGGCTGTATTAAAAAGTGCAGCATAATGAATATATAAATTTAAAGCAGCGGCAAATGTTCCGCTGCTTTTTCAATTTGTAAGCCAAAAAACTCCCTTTCTAGTTGAAAGGGAGCAGTAGCTTAACAAAGATTAGAGTATGGCTGAGGGATTATTCGTATTTAAGCGGGTCGCCATCAAAAGCGTCATCAGCAACTTTGATTGAATCGGTTGGGCAGCCTTCGAATGCATCCATCATATCGTCCATCAATACATCTGGAATCTCAACGATACCCTGGTTATCATCAAGGGTAACAAATGCGATGCCTTCATCATCGTAATCATAAATGTCCGGTGCAGCTGCGCCGCAAGCTCCACATGCAATGCATGTTTCTTTGTCAACAATTGTATACTTTGCCATGAAAAAAACCTCCCAAGAATTAAACAATTAATCTCCCATCAAGATGATGGTAACACATTCCTCACATCCTATTGTAAAACTGTATGTTCAACTTTTCAATAGAAAATGTATTGAGAATGCTTATCACATAAGGGTTTAGGCATAATTTACCCTGTTAGAAATAATTAAAACGGCCTGCTGATTTCTTTCATGATAAAATAGAAGTAAGAAAAAGAAGGTAATGAAAAAATAAAAAATCTTAAGCCGTAAGGTGAACATAATGCAAAGAGCTTATTTGAAATCTGTAATAATGTACTGTGTTAACGAGTTGCAGGGACAAAGAACTATATATTCCATTTTACATTTGCTTAATGGAAAAAAGTCTTCCCAGACCATCCAAGATGCTCATCTATTTCAACTAACCCCGTTTTTTCGTACATTTGGAAATTTAAGCAGGGGAGTACTGGACCATCTTGCAGAAGAAATCCTAAGCAGCAGCTGGATGACTGCCATTGATGAAAAGCATTACATTTTAACTGAAGAAGGGAAGAAAGAGCTCGAAAGATCTCTTTTAGAATGTCCAATACCTTCATCATTAAACGGATGGCTGTATCATAGTACAGGTGAATTGTTTTGGGAGAGGATTACACTTTTAATTCAGGTAATATCCCACTTAAATAATAACAATGTAAAGTACCTTCCTATCCAAAGAAAAAGAGATATTCATGAATGGCTGAAAGACTTTCTGGGGAAATCTGGATTTTCCCGCGGTGAAGTTGGGGTTATGCTGTACAAGGAACTTGGTCAGTGCCTTGAAGGTCTGAATAATATTAATCCTGCTGTGCTGACATTGAGGCTGACAGGCTATAACCGTATTGGCCTCACAGCTGTTCAGGCTTCTGAACAGCTTGGAATCAGCCAGGATTATTACCACCATCAGTTCCTTGGGGCTATTCATCATATACTGGCAAGCGGAAGAGATAATTCTGCCGAATATCCGCTTATCAATAAGATCGTTAGCGATGCAGGAAATGAAGTTCAGCTAACATTGTCTGCCCAAAAGACTTACACAATGTTAAAACAGGGACTGGAATTGGATGATATAGCTAAAATGAGAAGATTGAAAAAAAGTACAATTGAGGATCATATTGTGGAAGTAGCATTAAACGACAGCTGCTTTAATATCACACGTTATGTCTCCGAGGAAAAACAGAAGCTGATCCTTCATGCAGCCAATCGTGCTGATTCAATGCAATTAAAGCAAATACGTCAAATAGTGCCTGAATCCGATTATTTTGAAATCAGATTAGTAATGGCAAAGCTTGGAGAGGGACAATGAGATTGGACGAACTATTGGAAAGAAAATTTGGATATTCTGCCTTCAGACCTGGACAAAAGGAAATCATTGAATCCGTGCTCGCAGGCAGGAATACTGTTGCCATGCTGCCTACAGGTACAGGTAAATCCCTTTGTTATCAGCTGCCGGGATATATGATTGAAGGCCAGGTAATTATTATTTCTCCTTTGCTGTCCCTGATGCAGGATCAGGCAGAACAGCTCATGATGAATGGAGAAAAAAAGGTGATAGCATTCAATTCTTTTCTATCCCGTTCTGAAAAAAAGCAGGCATTAACTAATCTGGATCAGTATAAGTTTATCTTTATTTCACCCGAAATGCTTTATTTTGAATCAGTACAATCTCAGTTGAAAAAATTGCGCATCGCTTTATTTGTTGTTGATGAAGCACATTGTATCTCCCAATGGGGATATGATTTCAGGCCTGATTATTTAAAGCTTGGCGAAGTGAGACAAAAGGTAGGGAACCCGGTTACACTTGCTTTAACTGCCACAGCTACGCATGAGGTTAAATCAGATATAAAAAAGTCACTCGGCATACTGGACTGCAGCGAAATTATTTATTCGGTTGACCGTCCTAATATAGCGCTAACTGTAGAAAAGGCAGAAAATTTCCGTGTAAAAACAAAGAGGCTTGTGGAGCTTGCTGAGAGCCTTGAGGGTCCTGGCATTATATATTTTTCCAGCAAAAAAATGGCAGAACAAACAGCCGATATGCTGAGAGTAAATGGAGCTAAAAGAGTGATGGCTTATCATGGGGGAATGGACCAGGAAAGCCGCATCCTTGTGCAGCAGCAGTTTATCCATGGGCAGCTCGATCTTATTTGTGCTACAAGTGCCTTTGGCATGGGCATTAATAAAGAAAATATCCGGTATGTGATACACTTTCATATGCCTCTTCAGATTGAATCTTATTTGCAGGAAATTGGGCGGGCAGGAAGAGATGGAAAACAAAGTATAGCTATTATGCTCTATACACCCGGTGATGAGCAGCTTCCCATACAAATTGCAGAAAATGAATTTCCTGACAAGTCTCAAATTGATTGGATCAGCGGCTGGATGGAAGAAAACCCGAATGCGCTCACGAATATCAGTGCTTATGAAGAACAAATTAAACAGTGTTCCGGTTTAACAGAAATTCAGTGGAGAATATTTTATGATTTTTTTGAACGGAAAGCCAAATCTGGACTGGGGTATAAAAGGATTCTGCAGGAAATGAATGGGTACTGCGAAGGCAGAATCAAATTGAAAAGAAATAGCATTGAGGAAGTGTATAGGTGGATACACAATAAAAATTGCCGGAGAGAAAATATACTTTCCTTTTTTGATGAGGAAAAAAATACTCCGGTCCAATACTGCTGTGATATATGCGGTTTGCAATTTGATGAATTCATAAGAAACACAAAATCAGATAATCAGGATAGTATGCTTTATGATTGGAAAAATCATTTAGAATATCTCCTGATTCCAAGTGAGTGAACCGGATTGAAGAAAAAATACGAGGACATCATTAAGGAATTAACAGACAAGGAGCTATTATTCCATCTTTATCTTACTCAGGTGCTTATTTTAGCCATTGCTTTCATCTTTAGTATTATATTATTTAACAGCTTTAAGGAATTCCAGGCTCTTTTTGTACTTGATGATATTAATATTCTTGTCATTGGGGCAGCGGCGGGATTGACTGTTGTCCTGATTGATATTGTCTTGATGAAGCTCCTCCCTGAGGAAATGTATGATGACGGAGGGTTAAATAAGAAAATCTTTCAAAACCGCCATATTCTTCATATTGCTTTTATTGCAGCAGTGGTGGCAATAAGCGAAGAACTTTTGTTCAGAGGTGTCATTCAGACCCATTTTGGACTAGCAATTTCTAGTCTTATTTTTGCACTTGTTCATTATCGATATCTTTTTAATTGGTTTTTGTTTGTAAATATTATTACATTAAGCTTTTTTATAGGTTATATTTATCATATATCCAATAATTTGCTTGTTACGATTGTTATGCATTTTCTGATTGATTTTCTTCTGGGTATTCTTATTCGAAAACGGTACCTGAAAAAATCTAAATAGGAAAAGGCAATGAACAAAGTAGATAACAGCAGCGTCAAATAAACTTCTTATGATTTTTTTTACAGGAAGGGATGAAACATGAGTAAAGAAGACCCATATAGAGATCAGGCTGAAAGACTCCGCAAGAGGATTGACAGAAAACAGGAGACGGGAGACAGCGTGCAAAAATCCGCTTTGCCGCCGCGGAGCCGTATACATCAGGAAAAAAGAAAAAAAAATAAATGGAGAGTTAAATACCCTGTTATTCGCTTGCTGGCTTTATTTTTTATCCTGCTCCCGATTACCATTTTCAGCATTTATCAATATGTAAGCAGTGATAAGAGCATTAATACCGGGTTAAATGCAGAATCTGAAGAAATAGGTTCTGAAACGGTCGTTTTTGCCACAAATGATGAAGGTGAAGGGACGACCATAGAAGAAAGAGAAGAGCAGGAAACTGAGAAATCTGAACAAGCTGAGAAACCTGAAAAAACTAAAAAAGCTGAAGAATCACAAGAGAAAGATGCTGCCAGCGACCAGCAGGAAAAACAGACTCCTCAAAAGCCTGATGAAGAAGATAAAGGTTCTGAATCCGCTTCTGAAAAGCAGGCCCGGCAAACAGCTTCTGATAGTACAGACTCGTCGAAAACTGCCGGGACACAGGAAGAATTAAATAAGGAAGGCAAAGTTATCTACCATACGGTTAAACCAAAGGAAACAATCTTTCGAATTGCCATGACCTATTATAAATCCCAATCCGGAATTGAAATAATAAAGCAAGCCAACAATTTGCCGTCAAATGAAATACAAACGGGCCAGGTATTAAAAATTCCGCTTGAGCAATAAAAGAGTCTAAGACCATTTGCTGTCTTCTCTCCCAGTCATAGAATAATGTACAAGCTCATACATTATTATGAAAGGGAGGGAGCGTTTTTGGAATCGTCGATTAGAATGCTTGACGAACGTACAGACCAGGCAACAAGAAAAATGCTAGAGAAAGTTGTGGAGAGAAAACAAAAGTTTGATCGATTCAAGTCCTGGCATTTGATTGCCATGTGGGCGACCGTTTTTATATCCTTTTTATTCTTTTTTTATCTTTATAAAAGTGTTATGCAGCCTTACTCTTACTCGTTTGCATCGATGTTTTCGGCTTTTGTCAATCAGTCTGAAAATTTCTATTTACTAGTTTTTACGGTTGGCCTTTATGGGTTTATGAATCTTCTGAGAGAAAAAAGAGATAAAGCAGAAAAAGAATTTCATGCACTAAGGTGTGAAATAATTGATAAGAGCAAAGATCTCTGGAAAAAAGAAGATGAATGGAAAAATCGCCATAACGTTTTCGAAATGATGAAAAAAAATTATGATATAAACCTTTATCATGAAAACAAATGAAAAAAGAAGCAGCCTGCCTGCTTCTTTTTGTTAAGTATTTAGAAGAATTTCTTTTTATCCCGTTCTTCCTTTAGAATCTCAACGGCTTCTCTGAAGCGCTGTGAATGGATGATCTCTCTTTCTCTTAAAAACCGGAGTCCGTCATTTAGATCCGGATCATCACTCAAATTTATAATCCACTGATAGGTTGCCCTTGCTTTCTCTTCTGCGGCGATATCTTCGTATAAATCTGCTATTGGATCACCTTTTGCCTGGATATAAGAAGCTGTCCACGGCACACCTGCAGCATTATGATAAAACAGAGCATTATCATGGTTAGCATAATGGGCATCCAGGCCGGCAGCCTTCATTTGATCAGGTGTAGCATCCTTTGTTAATTTGTAAATCATTGTCGCAATCATTTCCAGATGTGCAAACTCCTCTGTTCCTATATCTGTAAGTAGTCCGATGACCTTATCCGGTATAGTATAACGCTGATTCAAATATCTTAGTGCGGCAGCAAGTTCACCGTCCGCACCCCCATATTGTTCTATTAGATACTTTGCCAGCTTAGGATTGCAAGTGCTTACCTTCACCGGGTATTGCAGTTTTTTTTCATAAACCCACATTTTATTCTCAGCCTCCTTTGGAAGTCCGTTAGTAAGTCTTTAGCGCCTCCCCATTAAGAAGGCGCCTGAAAATCAACTATACCTGCCATGGCCACGGGGGATCATCCCAATTCCATGGCTGTCCCGAATAGCTGTGGCCAAATTGCATTAATGGACCATATTTGCTTTCAATGGCATTTCTCAGTTTTTTCCGTTCTTTTGCATAATGGTTGAATTGCTTAATGGCTTCTGTATCATTATTGTGAGTATCAAGGTATAAAGTCAGCTCAACAAGAACAAAGTCCACAGCCTGAAGCTGTTCAAGAAGCTGGTAGTAATCTGCGGGTAATTGTTTCATTACTGCTGTCCCTCCCTGGATTTTTCATAGGGACTGTACCATGGATCATAGAAAGCCTTCCACAGAGTTCCTGTTTTTAAGGCCTGCATTGGTGTAAATTGTTCCAGTCCTGGCGGCTGAAAACCCATATAAAGGTTTGGAGGTGTGGAATAAGTTTTGACCTTTATAGGAGTGCAGGGGTCAAAGGGGCTAACATATGGGTGCCAGGTCTTGCGGAGTGTATTCATCATAATCCCTCCTTTTTATGCGTCATTGAAACTTATGAAAAGCACAGTGATTTTATGATCGTTTACTCCAATAAAAAGAGGGGAAAGTTGAATAAATGGCGAATTAAATGTTAGGTCTAATTAATATTATTCTTGAGGTGATGGCAATGTTTGTGAAAAGTATTATGATCCCTAAACATAACTGTAAAACGGTCAGACAGGATGAAGCATTGAAAGATGCTCTGGATTTGCTTGAGGACAACCAGATTGATGGACTTCCTGTGTTGGACGGCGATCAATATGCCGGCATAATTACCAGATATGGAATATATGAGAACTTCTTTTTGTCAGGAAAATCAAAGGAAGAGTTTCTTGGAGGAACACTCGTAAAAGATATTGCCACACATCAGGAACAATATTTACAGGGGAATGAAATTTTTGAAAAAACACTGCTGGATTTAAAGGATTTTCCTTTACTTGCTGTTTTGGGCGAAAACCGTAAATTTCTGGGCATCGTTACCCGCTTTGATGTTCTGGCTCAATTTCAATCTGCCTTCGGGACGAATAAACCCGGTGTCAGGATTGCGTTTACCTCTGTGGAAGCGGAGGGGCGAATTGCCCGTTTGGCCGAAATCGCCCATTATTTCCATGAACACATCATATCCCTTGTTACTTTTGATGAAACAGACAAGCTGGTCCGCCGCATCGTGATGAAAGTAGAGAAAAATGATAATATGGATAAGTTCATCAGCCGGCTTGAAAAATCAGGTTTCCGTGTTCTGGATATTACTGAAGATTAATGTATATATAGTCAACAAAATAAATCCTTCTCATACACTCTGTATGGGAGGGATTTTTATTGTTTATTATTTTGCTGAAGCTGGTGACAGGCTTTATTGGCGGCATTTTATATATTAAACTTTTTCCGGTGTCTATTCCCATGGGCATTTCAGATATGATTGTTATTTTTGTGCTCGAGCCGGCAGGCTTTGTCCTGGGAATGACTTTTTTTCTTATCTCCTTTATTGCCAACGCAGAAATCATTAGGATGATCATCGAATGGGCTGCAGGAGTTTTTAAAAATTTCAAGTCATTGAAAGAAAGCAATGCTTTATTTGGCACTGTTCTGATCTTATTGCTGATGGGATGCTTTTTTACTTTATCAGTCCTTTCGCCATGGGAAGCGTTTGCCCTTTTCTGTTTTTCGGCAATCTATGGTATTATTTCTTTAGATTTCAAGAAAATCAATTTTGCTGGAGACTGAGTAAAGGAAATTGATGGCAGGAGGATTTATGATATACTTAATAGCTTTAGCCTTAATTGGCGTTGCGGGTTTACTATTGTTTATGCTTAGGGAGGCATTTGCAGATAGAATTATATATAAAGAGCTTTCTTTTCCTGAATTTCCGGAAACCTTTGGTGAAATAAAGCTTTTTTTTATTTCTGATATTCATAGGAGGACAGTATCAGAAACCATTATCGGGGAGATAAAAGAGAAGAAGCCTGACCTGGTGATTATCGGCGGCGATCTCTTGGAAAGAGGAGTCCCTTTTGATAGAGTAAGGAAAAACCTGCTGGGTTTGAAGGAATGCGGGCCTGTCTATTTCGTGTGGGGGAACAATGATTATGAAGTTGATTACCATCAGCTCGACGCCCTCCTCCTCGAATGCGGAGTTAAAATTCTAGATAACACTGCCCTCTCTTTTGAATCAGAGGAAGGTGAGCGTTTTATTCTGCTGGGAACAGATGATTTCAGCAAAGAGAGGGATCGGCTCGACCTTGCACTTGAGGATGCAGGCTCTGATGGATTTCGGGTTCTCGTCAGCCATGATCCACGAATCATTAATAGTATAGAAAAAGAACAAAATATTCACCTTGTCTTAAGCGGGCATACGCATGGCGGACAAATACATATTTTAGGGTATAGCCCTTATGAAAAGGGACGGATAAAAGTGCTGCCGCAAACAACAATTCTGATCAGCAACGGCTATGGAACGACTGGAGTGCCTTTAAGGCTGGGAGCAAAGTCTGAAACTCACTTCATCACCTTAAAAAAAGCTGATATCTTAGCTTCAAAATGAAAACACATCCAGATTTTACAATACTTACTGTTGTTTTTATACTTTTTAAGTAGGTATAAGTTCTGAAATTTAATCGCTGTCCAGCGATATTTGCTAATTAGCATTGAAGGGAGGGCTGAGCATGGCAACTGAAGAAGGTAAATATAATATTAAGGCTGTTTCTAAGATGCTCGGTATTCAGCCAGGAACCTTAAGGGCGTGGGAAAGGCGGTATCAAATCGTTGCTCCAAAGAGAAATGAATCAGGCCATAGACTATACACCGAAGAGCATATCAAAATACTAAAATGGCTGATCATGAAAGTAGATCAGGGCTTTTCCATCAGCCAGGCTGTTTCCCTTCTGGAGAATAAGGAATTAAATGCCGAGCCGCTTCAGGTGGATAAGGAAGGAGACCGGTCGGGTGCCCTCGCCAATGAGCTTCTTGAAGCTCTCCTTCATTTTAATGAATCGAAAGCGCATGATTTGATTAATCAGGCTTTTAGTTTTTACACAATAGATAAAGTCCTAATTGATATACTAGGCTCTCTTTTAGTGAAAATTGGCCATCTATGGGAGGATGGGAAAATTACCACTGCTCATGAGCACTTTGCCTCGTCCATATTAAGATCAAGAATAGGGATGATTCTGCATTCATTTCCGCATAACGGGGTTCTGCCAAAGGTGGTCGCAGTTTGCGGGCCTGGAGAAGCTCACGAATTAGGACTTTTAATTTTTACGTTATTTCTGCGGAGAAGAGGATTTGAGGTTGTTTACCTTGGGACAAGCATTGCTGATGAAGATATTGACACTGTAATTGGAGTGGTTAAACCCAAGTTTTTATTTCTGTCGTGTACAATGAAGTCAAACGTGCCGGAAACCCTTAAACTTTCAGAGAGACTTACCGGGACTTATGGAAACCTCCATGTAGGCATTGGGGGATTCGGCATTGATTCCCTAAGCAATGAAGAAAAAATGAAGTATGAACAGTTTATACCCGGAAGTTCTCCGCAAGAATGGGAAGAATGGATTAAAGAACGGCTCCTTTAAACAATAGATCTGGCGGTTAATTGCCGGGTCTTTTCTTTTTTTAGTCACAGAAAAAAAAGACGACTCACAAACTAAGCAATATATCATACACTAAACCAAAGAGTTGGTTCAGGTCAGGGGGCTTATCATGCGCTTAGAACGTTTGAATTATAATAAAATCAAAATCTTTCTCACTTTAGATGACTTGAATGATAGGGGACTGACTAAGGAAGATGTCTTGAAGGATTCATTAAAATGGCATCAGCTTTTTCATGAAATGCTGGAAGAAGCAAGTGAAGAATTCGGTGTAGACATTCATGGGTCAGTAGCAGTGGAAATATTCTCCATGCAGGCACAGGGAATGGTGATGATTGTTACGATGGAGGAGCAGATGGATGAAGAGCTCCTTGAGGATGGTTTTATTGAAATGCAGGTAACTGTTGATGGCAGTGAAGATATATTATTCGAATTCCTGGATTTTGAACATGTAATTCAAATGGCAAAAAGTCTGAACAGCGTGCAGATTGAGGAAGGAAGCCTATACTTTTATAAAGAAAAATATTTTTATCATGCAGCAGATTTGGAGGGGGGAAATATTCACCGGGTAATTGCCATATTAGCTGAGTACGGTGATTCGGCTTTTACCAGCATTCACGTTATTCAGGAATATGGGAAAGTGCTGATCGAAGCCAATGCTGTAAAAAAGCTGGTGGAATATTTCACATAATGTAAAGAGGGGATCCAACCTCTTTTTTTTATGCAGGTTACTCTTTTGCAATATGCATTAGCTGCATCCAGCAACGAATCTGGATTAATAGCTCATGAATTATATAAAAATTGGGTAAACCAAATATAGTCAAACAGCTGCAATAATATCATATATAAAGATGTTACTTTACAAAAGGAAACAGGAGGTTTCTTTTGCCCTTCAGCGGGAAAAGGAGTACTGGGAGTAAACAGAAAATTCCCTTTAATACCAACGCTGACAGCGTTTTCACAAAAATATCAAAAAATGCGGAAAACCGCATGATTCTTCTTGCATAAATTAGGCAAAGGTGTATACTATTCCATGGAAGCGGACAACTAATGAAAGTGATTTTTCTAGGAGGTTTACAAATGGTAGCCGAGAAAGGTACTGATTCAAATAAAGCTGAAAAATTGGACGTTTTAAAGTCGACTCAAACGGTCATACATAAGGCTTTAGGGAAGCTGGGTTATTCCGATGAGGTGTATGAGCTTCTTAAAGAGCCAATTCGTATGATGACAGTGAAAATTCCTGTACGGATGGATGACGGAACAGTAAAAGTCTTTACTGGCTACCGGGCCCAGCATAATGATGCTGTTGGTCCTACTAAAGGCGGTATTCGTTTTCACCCGAATGTAACTGAAAAGGAAGTAAAAGCACTGTCGATTTGGATGAGCTTGAAATGCGGAATTGTAGATCTTCCATATGGCGGAGGTAAAGGCGGAATCGTTTGTGACCCGCGCGATATGTCCTTCGGTGAGTTAGAGCGGCTTAGCCGCGGGTATGTTCGGGCAATCAGTCAAATTGTAGGTCCTACTAAGGATATTCCTGCGCCTGATGTATTTACCAACTCGCAGATCATGGCATGGATGATGGATGAATACAGCCGGATTGATGAATTTAATTCCCCAGGCTTTATTACCGGTAAACCACTTGTACTTGGGGGTTCACATGGACGGGAATCAGCAACAGCTAAAGGGGTTACAATTTGCATTCGGGAAGCTGCCAAGAAAAAAGGCATTAACCTTGAAGGTGCAAGAGTTGTTGTTCAGGGATTCGGAAACGCTGGAAGTTTCCTCTCAAAGTTTATGCATGATGCAGGTGCAAAGGTTGTTGGTATTTCAGATGCTTATGGCGGTTTATATGATCCAAACGGCCTTGATATTGATTACCTTTTGGATCGCCGTGACAGCTTTGGCACTGTGACAAAATTGTTTAATGATACAATTTCAAATAAAGAGCTGCTTGAACTTGATTGCGATATTCTGGTCCCGGCAGCCATAGAAAACCAGATAACAGAAGAAAATGCACATAACATAAGAGCTGGCATTGTAGTGGAGGCGGCTAACGGGCCAACTACTTTGGAAGCAACACAGATTCTGTCTGAGCGGGGAATCCTGCTTGTCCCTGATGTACTGGCTTCTGCCGGCGGTGTAACAGTATCCTATTTCGAATGGGTTCAAAATAACCAGGGATATTACTGGACTGAAGAAGAAGTAGAAGAAAAGCTTGAGAAAGTCATGGTTAAATCATTCGATAATATCTATCAGACATCCCAAACACGCCGTGTAGATATGCGTCTGGCTGCCTACATGGTAGGTGTCAGAAAAATGGCGGAAGCTTCAAGATTCCGTGGATGGATTTAACTGTAAATCTTCACATTTGAATAATCATAAAAAATCTCCTATCATAAACTGATGGGAGATTTTTTATAAAACAGCAGCATGGAATACTTGTTTTTGGCATTTAAGGAGTGAGAATCTTGAATATAGACGCTATTATTGTTGGGGGAGGGCCCTGCGGACTGGCAGCTGCCATTGCCCTTCAGGAAGCTGGAAAAACCCCCCTTGTTATTGAAAAGGGCAATATCGTAAATGCAATATACAACTACCCAACACACCAGACTTTCTTCAGCACAAGTGAGAAGCTCGAAATCGGCGGGGTGCCCTTCATAACGGAAAATTACAAGCCTAAGAGAAACCAGGCGCTAACGTATTACCGGGAAGTGGTGAAAAGGAAAGGCATTAAGATCAATGCTTACGAAAAAGTTCTAAATGTAGTAAAAAATCATTCCGAAGCATTTGAAGTACAAACTGATAAGGGGGATTATACAGTTAATAACGTCATAATTGCTACAGGTTATTATGATAATCCCAATTACATGGAAGTTCCCGGTGAGGATCTTTCAAAGGTACTTCACTATTTCAAAGAAGCTCACCCATTTTTTGATAAAGACGTAGCAGTTATCGGAGGGAAGAACTCAAGCGTTGATGCCGCAATCGAGCTGGTAAAAGCAGGAGCAAGAGTTACGGTGATCTATCGCGGAACAGAATATTCACCAAGCATAAAGCCCTGGATTTTGCCTGAGTTTGAGTCTTTAGTGAGAAATGGCGTCATTAAAATGGAGTTCAATGCACATGTGAAAGAAATTAGTGAAAATAAGCTATTATATACAGTGGATGGTAAAGCCTTTGACATTAAAAACGATTTTGTGTTTGCCATGACTGGCTATCATCCTGATCACGGATTTTTAAGAAATATGGGGATTCAAATTAATGATGAAACCGGGCGCCCTCAATTTAACCCTGAAACAATGGAAACGAATGTCCCTGGAATATTTATTGCAGGTGTGATAGCTGCCGGAAATAATGCCAACGAAATTTTTATTGAAAATGGAAGATTTCACGGCGGACAAATAGCAAAAGCAATAATTGAAAAAGAGAGCGGAAACAGAAAAGGCTGATCATTTCAGATCAGCCTTTTAATTATATTTGAAAAATCTCTTCGATATTTTGCTGTGTCTCCAGTCCAATTAACAGTTTAATTCTGGCTTTTTGTCCATTAAGCCCATTTGAAAATATTACCCCCATGTCCTTGAGATGTTTTCCGCCTCCGTCATAACCATAAACATCTTGAGCAATTCCATTGAAGCAGCGGGAAACCAATACAATCGGAATGTTTTTTTCTGTAAGGGCTTTAATGCCCTCAATTGTGGCTGGAGGCAGATTACCTTGTCCAAGTGCTTCGATAACAACACCATCGAAATCTAAATTCCCTATCGCATGAAGCAAAGAAGAATCCATTCCGGCGAAGGCTTTAATGAGTGTGACTTTTTTTACAACTGTATCCAAAGGGTAGTATTCTCTATTTGTCGGCGCGTTATGGAATAATACACCTCTCTTTGTGACTATTCCAATTGGCCCGTACTGAGGGCTCTGGAAAGTAGAGACATTACTCGTATGTGTTTTTGTAACATTTTCTGCTGTATGGATTTCATCATTCAAAACGACAAGGACTCCTTTGTCTTTTGCTTCTTCACAAGCAGCTACACGAATAGAAGAAATAAGGTTGTATAGTCCGTCTGAACCGATTTCATTACTCGATCTCATTGCACCTGTAACAACGATCGGAAGGGATGTTTTCACACTTAAGTCCAAAAAGTAGGCTGTCTCTTCTAATGTATCTGTTCCATGTGTGATCACTACGCCGCTAATCTCTTCCTTTGCAAGGCTGTTTTCAATGATTTCCTTTAATTTAAGCATTTCCTTTGGCGTAATATGCGGTGAAGGAAGGTGGAATGGCTCTTCAATCAGTAATTCTGCAAGGGACAGCAGTTCCTTTGTTTTTTCAGTTAATGGATTATTATCTGTTGGTTTTACGGCACCTGTTTCTGCATCCTCGCTCATTGAAATGGTGCCCCCTGTGTGTATAACAAGTATCTTTTTTTTCTCCATGTTAATCCCCCAATTTTCGCCTTGAAAAATAAATATGAACCGAAATATTTATTTTCCAATATTTGAATAATCATTTTAATTCTTACTATATCATGATACGATTAAGAAAACAGATTGAAAAGAGGACAGCTCATGCTGGGAATATTATCCGCTGGCATCGCGCCGGGACTGGCACTATTAAGTTATTTTTATTTAAAAGATCAATATGAGTCAGAACCTATCTCAATGGTTTTTAAAACTTTTTTATTTGGTGCTTTGCTTGTGTTCCCTATCATGTTCATCCAATATGTTTTAGAAACTGAAGGGGTGCTGCAGTCCAGTTTAGCGGATGCATTTCTATCATCAAGCATGCTGGAAGAGTTCTTTAAATGGTTTATATTATTCTATACTATTTATCAGCATATAACCTTTGATGAACCATATGATGGAATTGTGTATGGTGCCTCGGTATCACTCGGCTTTGCTACTGCAGAAAATATCTTCTATCTCATCGGGCTAGGTGTGGAACACGCACTTGGGAGGGCCTTGCTCCCGGTTTCCAGTCATGCTCTCTTCGGTGTTATCATGGGCTATTATATAGGAAAAGGAAAATTCTCGGCAACATCTACAAAAAAATGGATAGCCTTTTCACTTCTTATACCTTTTCTCCTTCACGGTATTTACGACTATATCCTTATTTCCCTTAAGCATTGGATTTTTATCATGTTTCCATTTATGATCTTCCTTTGGTGGCTGGGCTTAAGAAAAGTTAAAAAAGCAAGGGCTCATAGCGTAAAGCATGTGAATAATCAAATTGATATACAGAAAACTCTCCATTCCTGATGGAGGGTTTTTTATTTGCCGGCAGCCTTAATAAATGATTCAAGTTATTGAATAAAAAGCCAGAGACTACAAAAAATAGGGTCAATGATAAAAGATTGACTTTTGGAGGTTATAATCCATGAAAAAGAAATTTATGGCAGGAAAGGTGTTACTCATAATCTCCCTTTGTGTTCTGGGAATTCCATTGAGCGGGAATATGGAAAAAGCCAATGCCTTTTCAAATCAGGTGATTCAGCACGGGGCTGTAGGTAACGATGTAATAGAACTTCAATCCCGTCTGCAGTATTTAGGCTTTTACAACGGGAAGATCGATGGAGTCTTTGGGTGGGGAACCTATTGGGCACTTAGGAACTTCCAATATGAATTTGGACTTCCCATTGACGGGCTTGCCGGCCAGGAAACAAAAAACAAGCTCGTGAAAGCATCTAAATATAATGAACAATATGTGAAAGAACAAATCAATAAGGGCAATAAATTCACCCATTATGGCGGGGTGGAAACTGAAAAGCAGACTAAGCCTCAGCAAGGGTCAACGGGGGGAACAGCACAGCAGCAGGAAGCTCCCAAACAGCCCACTGCTTCAAATGTCCCTAATGGATTCTCGGAAAATGATATTCAGCTAATGGCCAATGCAGTCTATGGAGAGTCAAGAGGGGAACCGTATACAGGCCAGGTGGCAGTTGCTGCAGTTATCTTAAACCGTGTAAACAGTGCTTCATTCCCAAACACTGTTTCTGGTGTCATTTTTGAGCCTCGTGCTTTTACTGCCGTTGCCGATGGACAGATATGGCTAACGCCGAATGATACGGCAAAAAAAGCAGTACTGGATGCGATTAATGGATGGGATCCGACAGGAGAGGCGCTGTATTATTTTAATCCGGATACCGCTACAAGCGGATGGATTTGGACACGGCCGCAAATCAAGCGGATTGGAAAACATATATTCTGTAAATAGAGGGGTGAATAATCATGCTTAGAGGAATTCTTATTGGAGTACTTGCGCTGGGTGTTGCCGGTACAGCGTTTTGGGGTTATCAGGAACACCGGGAGAAAAATGCAATCCTCATTAATGCTGAAAATAATTATCAAAGAGCATTTCATGATTTAACTTATCAAGTCGACCTATTGCATGACAAAATCGGAACAACTTTAGCGATGAATTCGAGAACTTCGCTATCACCTGAATTGGCAGAAGTATGGAGATTGACTTCAGAAGCCCACTCGGATGTGGGCCAGCTGCCTCTAACACTTCTTCCTTTCAATAAAACCGAAGAATTTCTATCCAATATTGGAGATTTCAGTTATCGGACAGCAGTAAGAGATTTAGAGAAGGAGCCATTATCTGAGAAGGAATACCAAACGCTCAAACAGCTTTATAAGCAATCTGCGGATGTTCAGCAGGATTTACGTAAAGTACAGCATATGGTTCTTGAAAAGAACTTAAGATGGATGGATGTGGAAATGGCTCTCGCGTCCAATAAAGAACCTGCAGATAATACAATCATAGACGGCTTTAAGACAGTGGAAAAAACAGTTGAAGGCTATGGAGAGACAGACTTTGGGCCTGCATTTGTAAATATGCAGAAAAAAGATGAAAACTACAAATATCTGAATGGCAAAGAAATAACAGAAAAAGAAGCTGCACGTATTGGCCAGCGTTATGCAGGTTTGGGAAAGAATGTGAATATCAGAGTAACGGAAAACGGCAAGGGATCTGATTACGGGTTTTTCAGTGTGAGTATCCTAAACGAGAAAACAAATGAAGAAGCAAACATGGATATTACCAAAAAAGGCGGCTATCCAATCTGGTTTATCCTCGACCGGAAAGTGGCGAAACAAAAAGTAAGTCTTAATGAGGCAAGCAATAATGCAGTTAAATTTCTTAAGGACAATGGCTTTAAAGACCTGGATTTATTCGAGAGTGCCCAATATGACAATTTAGGGGTATTCACCTTCGTGTCGAACCAGGATGGTGTAAGAATTTATCCGGACTCCATCCGTGTGAAAATTGCGCTTGACAATGGCAGGATGACTGCTTTTTCTGCCGAAGATTATTTAAAATCTCATCACCAGCGAGAAATCCCTGAGCCTGCGATTACTTCAGAAGAGGCAAGATCCAAGGTGAATCCGCAGCTGAAGGTCATGGAAGACAGGCGTGCAATAATCATTAACGATTTGAATCAGGAAGTTTCCTGTTATGAATTTATGGGCACATTGGGTGAAGATACTTACAGGATTTATATAAATGCAGAAACTGGACAGGAAGAAAAAGTAGAAAAGCTTAAGAATGCAGAACCAATATTTGAAGATGTAGTGTAAAGAAAGCCGGATAGGCTTTCTTTTTTTTGTTTGGCTATTTTCGAAGGTTTGTTGCTTTTTGTATATTATTCACTGATTTGATTGGAGCGGAAGGTGCGAGATCCTCGAAAATGCATTCGAATTTTCTTCGTGCGGTGTTTAACCAATGAAGCTTATTCAATGTCCTGCGGGAGTAGCGGGACAGGTGAGACCCCGCAGACGCAGAGCGTCGAGGAGGCTCACCGCCCGCCCCGCGGTTCGCTGAGCAGCCTGGAGCGGAAATCAACGGACAGCATTAAAGAACAGCAATTTATTCAGAGTGTTTGGGTCTTTTTGCCTAAAGGAAATAAAAATGTTATTGCAGGATTCTTATATAGCGTTCATAATTAAATGACAAGATTATCCTTTTATTATGGGGAAGTGTGGAAGTATGATAAATATTGGTGAAGCATTGATGCTCGAATTGACGTACTCTGAAAAACCTGAGAAGTATAAATGCAAGCTTGCCGAAAGAGAAGGAAATAACTTATATATTGATTATCCAATAAATCAGGAAACGAATAAAACTGCATTTCTGGTTGATGGTACACAGCTGAAGGCTACCTTTTTGGCTGATGATGGAACGGTATATCTTTTCGAAAGCGAGGTTCTTGGAAGAGTTAAGCAAAAAATCCCGATGATGATTTTATCATATCCCGGGGATGAACATTTAGTGAAAATTCAAAGACGGCAGTTTGTCCGGGTAGAAACTCCTGTTGATGTTGCAATCCATGCGGAAAATAATGAGTTCTCTCCTTTGGTGTCCGTTACGGATGATATTAGTGCAGGCGGGGCTGCGATCATTGCTAAGATGGATAGTTCCTTAAAAGCCAATATGCAAATATTTACTTATTTCGTATTAGCCATGCAAAACGGTGTCAATTATTATTTGAAGCTTAAAAGTAAGGTAATAAGAGTCTCTGAACCCCGAAATGGTAAATCGCTTATTTCTATTCAGTTTATGGAGGTAAGCCCGCAGGACAGGCAATTGCTTCTGCGCTTTTGTTTCGAAAGGCAATTGGCCATGAAGAAAAAAGGCCTGGAAATATGAAGAAAGGAATAATTTTTATATTCATCTCTCATAATAGATGGTGAAGTCTATTGACTTGATTTTATATTTCCGGTTGGAGAGATGGCAATGATGAAAACAGTGGAGAGGATTATTCTTAAATTAATAATAGTGCAATTTGTTTTCCTGCTGATCACTCAATTTTTTTTTCATCATATGGATGCTTTTCCCGAATTAAAGCAGCTGACACAGTATGAAGGTGTCACAGATCAGAATTTTACTGAGCTGCTTGAAACTTTCAGGAAAAATAATTAGCAGGCAGGCGCCTGCTTATTTTTTGTGGTGAGATTTTTTTGAGACTGCTTTTGAAAATTTGTAAGACTTAAAATACAGCTTATTTATGCACTGAAGCAGACTTATTATGTTAAAATAAAAGCGGAATGAACCTGGGGAAAAAGCGGCCAGGGTTACACAGGAGGAACTATGAGTAAACGTATATCAATCGCAATTGACGGCCCAGCTGCTGCAGGGAAAAGTACAGTAGCAAAGATCGTGGCGGAGAAATTATCTTACATATATATTGATACTGGTGCCATGTATCGAGCCTTGACTTATAAAGCAATTCAGAAAAATGCAAACCTCGAAGATGAAGCCTCTCTTATGGAGATTTTAAACAATACAGTTATTGAACTGCAGCCAGGCGAAAAAGGGCAATTAATTCATCTTGACGGCCAGGATGTGACAAATGAAATCAGGACTTCCGAAGTGACAAATTCTGTTTCCGTTGTCTCGATGCATAGGCTGGTTAGGGAAGAAATGGTTTCGCGCCAGCAAAGCTTTGCTTTAAATGGAGGAGTGGTAATGGATGGACGGGATATTGGAACCCATGTCCTGCCCCAAGCAGAAGTAAAGATTTTTCTTTTAGCCTCTGTCGATGAAAGAGCTGTAAGGCGACATAACGAAAATATCCAGAAGGGATATCCATCTGATCTTGAAAAGCTGAAGGAAGAAATTTCTTTAAGGGACAAATTGGACTCTGAACGTGAAGTAGCTCCATTAAAGAAAGCAGATGATGCAAAAGAGATTGATACAACTTCTTTGTCAATTGGACAGGTAGTCGATAAGATAATGGATCTGGCTATTGAAAGGATTGGTTCAAAGTGAATCTCTATTCTTTTGCCAAAGCAGCGGTTTATGGAGTCCTAAAACCCATTTACAGATTTGAAGTATTCGGAAAGGAGAACTTTCCGAAAGAAGGCGGAGTTCTTCTTTGCTCTAATCATATAGATAATCTTGATCCTCCGGTAGTCGGCATTAATGCTCCAAGGTCAGTTTATTTTATGGCCAAAGAAGAGCTTTTTAATGTACCGGTTCTGGGGAAAATTCTTCCCGATCTAAACGCATTTCCTGTCAAGAGAGGAATGAGTGACAGGGAGGCATTAAGAAAAGGGCTTGGAATCTTAAAAGAAGGAAATGTTTTAGGGCTTTTTCCAGAGGGTACTAGAAGTAAAACGGGGCAGCTGGGGAAAGGACTGGCGGGTGCAGGCTTTTTTGCTCTCAGGTCAGAAGCGCATGTCGTTCCCTGCGCCATCATTGGCCCCTATAAAGCTTTTTCAAAATTAAAAGTTGTTTATGGAAAACCAATTGATATGAAAGAGCTAAGAGAAAGAAAGGCTTCGGCAGAGGAAACCACCGAATTGATTATGTCAGAAATACGTAAATTAATTGAAGATTACTCATAGACCTTCTTGCTTGACAAAAAACTTCTTTTGTAAGAAGTTAGTAAAAAGGCATTTTTTAAAAAGGCGAAAATATTCGAAAAATTAGGCTGTCCTTTACTGAACAATTTTTATATGAGGGCAGAAAGAGACATTCAACAACAGTTGAAAAAAAGCCTGCAAAATAAATAGCCATTCGAGTATTTCTGCTGCTGACACAGGGTTCTTGCCTGGATGGCAGGCAGTTGAATACAGATTAAAAATTTGAAAGCAGCCATTGGATTAAGGAGGAATACATATGTCAGAGGAAATGAATCAAGTAGAAGTTAAGAATTTTGAGGTGGGTGACAAGGTGAAAGGCCAAGTTACCAAGGTTGAAGAAAAGCAAGTCATTGTTGATCTTGCTGACAGCAAACTGGACGGGATTATCCCGATCAGCGAGCTTTCAAGCCTGCACATTGAAAAAGCTGGCGATGCGGTATCAGAAGGAGATCAACTCGAGCTTGAGGTTTTAAAAGTCGAGGAAGATGCTCTTATTCTTTCAAAGCGTAAAGTTGATGCCAGTAAGTCATGGGAAACTCTCGAAAAGAAATTCAATGAGGGTGAAGTTTTTGAAGCAGAAATAAAAGATGTAGTTAAAGGCGGATTAGTAGTAGACCTGGGTGTCCGCGGATTTGTTCCTGCTTCCCTGGTTGAAGCTCATTTTGTTGAAGATTTTACTGATTATAAAGGCAAAACGATGACATTTAAAATTGTTGAGCTTGATAAAGATAAAAATCGTCTGATTCTTTCCCATCGTGCTGTAATAGAGGAAGAAAAAGGCAAGCAGAAACATCAAGTGCTGGAGTCCCTTCAGGCAGGCCAGGTCCTGGATGGAACAGTTCAAAGAATTACTGACTTTGGAGCATTTGTTGATATCGGCGGAATAGATGGACTTGTTCATATTTCCCAGCTTTCCTATGAGCATGTGGAAAAGCCTTCAGATGTTGTCGAGGAAGGCCAAAAAGTGAAAGTGAAAGTATTAAGCGTTGACCGCGACAATGAACGCATTTCACTATCCATTAAGGAGACTCTGCCTGGACCATGGGATAATATCAGCGAAAAGGCTCCTAAAGGCAGCACACTTGATGGAACAGTAAGAAGGCTTGTTTCATACGGAGCATTTGTTGAAGTTTTCCCGGGTGTTGAAGGACTTGTCCATATTTCTCAAATTGCTCATAAGCACATCGGAACTCCACATGAAGTTCTAAGCGAAGGACAGGAAGTGAAAGTGAAGGTTCTTGATGTGAACGAACAGGATCAGCGTTTGTCATTGAGCATCAAAGATCTTCTTGAAAAAGAGCAGGAAGAAGTGACTGACTATGAACTTCCTGAAGAAACAAAAGGCTTCTCGCTTGGTGATATGATTGGCGACCAGCTAAAGAATTTAAAAAAGTAATGGTGATAAATTGTGTCCAGATCAAAACGTAAATGGGATCATATACAGCATGCTTTAGCAACAGGCCAGAGCAGCAATACCGGTTTAGCGGATGTTGCTTTTGTACATCAAAGCCTTCCTGATGCGTTTCTTGATCAGGCAGATTTAGGCACTTCAATTGGCGAACTTTCATTAAGTTCGCCAATTTTTATAAATGCCATGACAGGAGGCGGAGGAGAAAGAACGGTTCAAATTAACCGTGATCTCGCCTTGGCTGCCAAATCAACAGGCCTTGCTATGGCAGTAGGGTCTCAGATGTCTGCACTTAAGGATCCAAGTGAAGCAGAATCCTACAGGGTTGTCAGACGAGAAAACCCCCGAGGGATTATTTTTGGCAACTTAGGAAGTGAAGCTACAATCGATCAGGCAAAAGCAGCAGTTGATATGATTGAAGCAGATGCACTGCAAATTCATTTAAATGCTGTACAGGAATTGACCATGCCGGAAGGGGACCGTGATTTTCGCGGTGCATTAAAGAGAATTGAAAATATCGTCGCCCATTCCGAAGTCCCAGTAGTAGTAAAAGAAGTAGGGTTTGGCATAAATAAAGAAGCAGCTTCAATGCTTTCATCTATCGGTGTTACAGCCATTGATATCGGCGGATTTGGAGGAACAAATTTCTCCCGTATTGAAAATGCAAGAAGAGATAGACTGTTAACGTTTTTCGATGAATGGGGAATACCGACAGCTGTCTCCATCGCAGAAGCTGCATCTTTAAAAGCAGGCGTTGCTGTCATTGCTTCCGGGGGAATTCAGACAAGTCATGATATAGCAAAGGCAGTTGCGCTTGGTGCAGGAGCTGCCGGGATGGCGGGATTCTTTTTAAAGGTTCTGATGAAAGAAGGACTTGAGGCACTTATCGAAGAGATTAACAGTATTCATTCTGAATTGAAGATGATCATGACTGCCTTGGGGGCAAAAAACATAGCGGAACTCCAGCAGTCTCCGATTATCATATCTGGAAGAACCCACCATTGGCTGAATGAACGTGGAATTGATACAAAAGCATATTCCAGACGGACCACCCAAAAATAGCTCTCGTCATTTGACGAGAGCTATTTTTTTCATTATGGCTGCAGTGCATAGCAAGGCGCAGCAGCTTTTCTTAACTGTATTTCGAATCATTCAGAGATCTGGCTTCTTCGGGACTCTGCATCTTGGAAGCTCCAGGATAATGAAGTGCCTGGTCGCGATCGGACTCCACTTTTCCGCTATTTTTCAGCTTTTTTTCCTGTCTGTCTTTGCCCATATTTAACACCTCCATGTTATTAAGATGAAGTGAGCGGAAGAGAATTATGCAAAAAAGGCAACTGGGATTCCATAGACGCAGCTTTTGAACTTACAGGGTTAATTTACATACGAAGTAGCCATAATGGAAATGATAGGAGGTAGAGGATGGAAGGGTTAATTTTTTATTGGATTTCCTGGATGGTTTGGATTATGGCGACGTTTTTTATGGCTCGAACTAACAAATACAGGTTTTTATTGTCTGCCTGGATCTTATGCTTAGTGATCATGTCACCCCTGACAGTTAATATCCTTAATTTTGAAATTGGTATTGCTGTACTTTTTCTGCTTGCATCACTATATGTTTTTGCCGGGAGACTAAAAAAACTGAGCAGACTTTATTTCCTTTTTTGCACATTCATCCTGATGATGGCCTATGTCACTTTTCACCTTTTTGAACTGTTTGATCCTGTTTGGGTGATTTTCTCCCGGGAATGGATGCTTTCAGTCCTTATGGTTTATATGGCTGTACTCCTGCAAAAAAACAGAATGCTCAGGCTGCCGTTAATATTGCTCGGAGGCATTCAGGGAGAATTTTTGTATGCATTTATCCTTAAATCATTTTCCTTTCCGTATACGATTGGATCATTGGCCTTTTTGGATATCATGGCCATTTCAATTTCCATATCTTCTTTATGGATTGCAGTGCATTGGACGGTCAAATATATTGAAGCGAACTTTAAACATTTTGAAAGGGAGAAACAAAAATTATCATGAGTGAATACACGTACCCGATCCTTTTTGGTCTGGCAACAGGAACCTTGACCCGTATTTATATGCTTCGGACCGATTACCGGCAATATCCTACATATTTGCATGGGAAAATTATACACGTTGCACTGGGATTCATTGCTGCAGGCCTGGGAACGGTAGCAATTCCTTCAATTATGGAGGAAGACTTCACAGCCATCACCTTTCTGACTCTTGCAGCATCCCAGTTTAGAGAAGTCAGAAATATGGAGAGAAACACACTTACTGAGCTGGACAGCTATGAAATGGTTCCAAGAGGCAAAACATATATAGAAGGTGTAGCAATAGCCTTTGAAAGCAGGAATTATCTTGTAATCTTCACATCATTGCTTAGTACTCTAGGCTATCTGCTATTTAATATATGGGGAGGACTTGCGGCAGCGGTTCTTGCCTTACTGATTTCCACGAAATTAATGTCGGGTGGCAGGCTGAAGGATATTGTTGATGTTGAGTTTGTGGAACCGCGTTTTGATGGAGCAGGCTTGTATGTGGACAATATTTACATTATGAATATTGGCTTGCCTGAAAGGCAAGCAGAAGTGCTCCGATATGGCATGGGGTTTATTTTAAATCCAAAAAATTTCAATGCCCGATCCACTATTGCTAATCTGGGACAGAGGCAGGCTATATTGCATGATGTTTCTACAGCTTTGGGTGTTTACCGGGATTCCGGGACTCCTGCGCTTGTTCCTCTGGCGAAAAGGGATCTGGATGATGGGCGTGTAGGGGTATTTGTCTTGCCCCAGGAAAAGGATATTAATAAAGCCCTAAAAGTCATCGAAGCAGTCCCGACACTCGAAAATGCGATTAGGATGCCTACTGAACGGCAAACGAACGGGAAAGGAAGTTAGTGTATGGTGCTTGAAAAATACATACTTGCTGCAATTACAACAAATCCATCCAAAATACCTTCAGGAACAGCCGTTTTTCATTGTGAAGATAAAAAAGAAATGGAAATCATCGCAGCCAATCTTGAAGCAATTCTAGACGGAATTGCCCATGCCTTAACAGAAGAACTATATGTAATTGTTAAGCATTAAGGGAGGTTTCCAAGTTTTTCATTGCCGTGAAGGTTTCTCTTTGTTAAAATATCTAAGTTAGACCCTTCTATCTTTGAGAAGGGTTTATTTTATAAATGTAAAGCGTTTTGGATGGTTTTAACATCAATGTAGTGTTATTGTGGACAGCCATCTGTATGCTTACTTTAAGTAAAAGTCCTAAATGGATCATAGACGCAAAGTTTAACAATTTAAGAATAAAGAATCGAAAGGGTGATGTTCATGGCAAAACCAGTTTTGGCTATTGTCGGGCGTCCTAACGTTGGAAAATCAACGATATTTAACAGAATTGTAGGAGAACGGATATCAATTGTCGAAGATATTCCGGGAGTGACCAGGGACAGAATTTATAGTTCTGCAGAATGGCTGACTCATGATTTTAATATTATTGATACAGGCGGAATTGATATTGGGGACGAGCCATTTTTAGAGCAAATTCGTCTTCAGGCAGAAATTGCGATAGATGAAGCAGATGTCATTGTCTTTCTTGTGAACGGAAGAGAGGGTGTCACAAGCGCAGATGAGGAAGTTGCGAAAATTTTATATAAAGCCAAAAAGCCTGTAGTTCTGGGTGTGAATAAAATCGATAACCCTGAGATGCGGGATTTGATTTATGACTTTTATGCACTTGGCTTTGGTGAGCCGTTTCCGATTTCAGGTTCCCATGGTCTTGGTCTTGGAGACTTGCTTGATGAAGCTGCTAAGCATTTCCCAAAACATGGCCAAAGTGAATATGGAGAAGATGTCATTAAGTTTTCATTAATTGGCCGCCCGAATGTCGGGAAATCCTCCCTTGTAAATGCAATGCTTGGCGAAGAACGGGTCATTGTCAGCAATATTGCAGGCACCACAAGAGATGCAATCGACTCGAAGGTAAAAGTGGATGGACAGGAATATGTCATCATTGATACTGCGGGTATGCGAAAAAAAGGGAAAGTATATGAAACAACAGAAAAATATAGTGTACTAAGAGCTTTGAGGGCAATTGAACGTTCCGATGTTGTCCTGGTGGTCATTGATGGGGAAGAAGGAATCATTGAACAGGACAAGCGCATAGCCGGTTATGCTCATGAAGCAGGCAGAGCTGTTGTTATCGTTGTCAATAAGTGGGATGCTGTTGAAAAAGATGAGAAAACAATGAAGGCATTTGAACATAATATCCGTGAGCATTTTCAATTCCTGGATTATGCACCTGTTGTTTTCCTTTCTGCCAAAACTAAAAAGCGTATTCATACACTTATTCCAATGATTAACACAGCCAGTGAAAATCATTCTTTGCGTGTTGAAACAAGCGTCTTGAATGATGTTGTCATGGATGCTGTTGCAATGAATCCTACGCCAACAGATAAAGGAAGACGCCTCAGAATTTATTACACCACACAGGTTGCTGTGAAGCCGCCGACATTTGTTGTGTTTGTCAATGATCCTGAACTTCTTCATTTTTCATATGAACGGTTCCTGGAAAACCGAATCAGGGACGCTTTTGGTTTTGAAGGCACACCTATTAAGATATTTGCAAGGGAAAGAAAATAATGCGATGACTCCGGCCGGATAGCTTTATAATGTGTCTGGCTGCAGAATCGGATGAATTTTTGATGCATCAAATACATTAAAAGGCAGTGATCAAATGGAGCGAAAAAAAGAAAGCGTTGCTGTAGCTGGTGCCGGCAGCTGGGGTACTGCCCTGGCGATGGTGCTTGCAGATAATGGGCATGATGTCAGACTGTGGGGCCATAATCCTGATCAGATAGAGGAAATTAATAAGCACCATACTAATCAAAAATATTTATCAGGGATACAGCTGCCTGCAGAAATAAAAGGATATACATCACTTGAAGAGGCTTTAACCGGAACAGACACGCTGATTTTGGCAGTTCCGACAAAGGCCATTCGTGAAGTAGTGGGGAAGATCAAGGGAATTAGAAGAGAGCCCCTAACCATTGTACATGTAAGTAAAGGAATTGAACCTGATTCACTTCTCAGGATATCTGAAATGATTGAAGAGGAAATGCACGGAGACCTTCTGGACAGTGTAGTTGTGCTATCAGGCCCAAGCCATGCAGAAGAAGTTAGTCTCAGACATCCGACAACTGTTACGGTATCATCAAAAAATATGGACGCTGCCGAAAAAATTCAGGATTTGTTTATCAATAACAACTTCAGAGTATATACCAACCCTGATATCATTGGAGTGGAAATTGGCGGTGCTTTGAAAAATATCATTGCCCTTGCTGCCGGAATTACAGATGGCTTAGGTTATGGAGACAATGCAAAGGCAGCTCTGATAACGAGAGGTCTTGCTGAAATTGCCCGTCTCGGGTTGAAGATGGGGGCAAGTCCGCTTACTTTCTCCGGATTAGCGGGTATCGGGGATTTGATCGTTACATGTACTTCCGTCCATTCACGCAATTGGAGAGCAGGTAACCTTCTTGGAAAGGGACATAATCTGCAGGAAGTTCTGGATAATATGGGCATGGTCGTAGAGGGTGTCAGAACAACAAAAGCGGCGCATCAGCTTGCTCAAAAATATGACGTCAAAATGCCTATTACCACTGTTCTGTATGATGTCCTTTTTAATAATGTTAATGCGAAGGATGCTGTTGATCTTCTGATGGCAAGAGGGAAAACACATGAGATGGAAGATCTTGCGAACGTTTTGGAAGATCAAAGCGGGAATAAAAAAATCTAATATCTATATAAATTTAAAAATATAGGCATTAGATGATGCGAGACAGCAGGTTCCTGCATACAATGCAACGAAGCAAACTAGTGTAATGAACAGGGTGCTGGGTTATTTAGTCAAATGGCTGAGGTAAAGAATTGCCCCTTCTTTGCCTCAGTTTTTTTTGTCTTCATTTTTTTCGTGATGAAAAGTTTTTAGATTTATCCATTTAATATGGTATAATACATTTCGGAAAAGGGAGTTGATTTGTATGTCGCCGGCTTTAATGAAAATGTGGATTTCCCTTGCTTCTATGGGATTCATGTTTTTATCTATAATATTGATTTATCTTAGCCGATACAAGCTGAAAGCTGGAGTTTTTAAGTTTATAACAGCTATCGTTGCCTACTTTTTAATGATAATAAGCGGAATTATTATAGTGATTGTCGTGTTCAGCGGTCCGACAAGCAGCTAGCACTTTTACATAAAGGGTTGATTACATGAAAAAAGCTTTTAACATGTTTTTGCTTTTACTAAGCTTTGCTTTGATTCTGACAGGCTGTATGTACCCTGAAGAGAAATTATCTCAAAACCAGATAGCCTATAAGGATCAGATTCAGTCAGTACAGTCTGCAGTGGATCAATATAGGGAAGCGAATGGAGGTCTCCTTCCAATTAAAACCAAGGGCCAGACAACCCCTATCTATCAAAAATATCCAATTGACTTCAAAAAAATTGCTCCTGAATACATGGCAGAACCGCCTGGAAATGCCTTTGAATCCGGCGGAGTTTTTCAATATGTGATTGTTGACGCAGAAACAGATCCAAAAGTGAAAATTTTTGATTTGAGAATTGCTGAAACAATCCGGGATATTAACCTGAGGGTTAAGGCACATGGATTCCCGCCATATAAAGAGCAAATTGCTGAAAATGTTTATACAATGGATTTTAACAAATTAGGATTTAAGGAAGAGCCAAAAGCCCTCAGTCCTTATAGCGGCCAGAGCCTTCCATATGTCGTAACCGGCAATGCTGAGGTATATGTAGATTATCGGGTTGATTTGTATAAGGCATTGGAGAATAAGGAGAATAAACCTGAACCTGGAAAGGATATTAGAAATCTTCTTGTGGAGGATTCTGATTTTGTTCCCGCCTATTCACTGCCTTATACAATTGAGCCCGGCACAAATGATCCAATCTTTTTGGTGAAATAGTCATAACCCTTCTCCTTCAAAATATATTGTAGGAGAAGGGTTATTTTTTTATTTATTTTTATAACCACTCTTCAACTAATGACTAAAAGCATAAAGGCAAAGAAATAAAGGAGCAGGGGAGTTTGAAAATAAAAAGGAAATTTGGAATGGCCTGCTGTCCATTCCAGACTGTCATAGGATTGGAGATTTCCAGCTCGATTGACAGGTGCAGTGCACTTTCCTGATAGGGGGGTAAAAAAGAAAAAAACTGTCATAACAATGTAGGACAACATCATACACATATAATGTCCAAACATAATAGATAGGATAATATTATCCCATTAACTCAAGATTTCAGGAGGGGATCACTTGGAAAAGGTTGATATTTTTAAAGATATTGCCGAAAGAACTGGCGGCGATATATATTTCGGAGTAGTTGGCGCAGTTCGCACCGGCAAATCTACATTTATAAAAAAGTTCATGGAATTGGTTGTACTGCCAAATATGGAGAACGAAGCAGAACGTGCCCGCACACAGGATGAGCTTCCGCAAAGTGCTGCCGGCAAAACAATTATGACCACAGAACCGAAATTTGTTCCTAACCAGGCTGCTACAGTTCATGTAGCGGAAGGGCTGAATGTAAATATCAGGCTTGTGGATTGTGTGGGATATACAGTACCGGGGGCGAAGGGCTATGAAGACGAAAACGGCCCGAGAATGATCAATACACCATGGTATGAAGAGCCGATTCCTTTTCACGAAGCTGCTGAAATAGGAACAAGAAAGGTGATTCAGGAGCATTCCACAATCGGAGTGGTGATTACAACAGACGGAACAATTGGGGAGATACCGCGTGCAAACTATATTGAGGCTGAAGAAAGAGTTATTGAGGAGTTAAAGGAAGTTGGCAAGCCGTTTATCATGATCATAAACAGCGTCCAGCCTCACCACCCAAATACGGATGCCCTCAGAAATGATCTTGCTGAAAAATATGATATCCCTGTCCTGGCTATGAGCGTAGAGGGCATGAGAGAATCAGATGTATTAAATGTTATGCGTGAAGCTCTTTATGAGTTCCCGGTACTGGAAGTGAATGTAAATCTTCCAAGCTGGGTTATGGTGCTGCATGAAGATCACTGGCTTCGTGAAAGCTATCAGGAAGCAGTTAAAGAAACGGTTAAGGATATTAAGAGGCTAAGAGATGTTGACCGTGTGGTCCATCAGTTCAGCGACTTTGAATTCATTGACCGGGCAGGCCTTGCAGGAATTGAGATGGGGCAGGGAGTAGCCGAAATTGACTTATATGCGCCGGACGATCTTTACGATGAGGTCCTTAAAGAGATAGTGGGCGTTGAAATCCGCGGAAAAGACCACTTGCTCGAGCTGATGCAGGAATTTGCCCATGCTAAAGCAGAGTATGACCAAATTTCCGATGCGCTGAGAATGGTGAAGCAAACCGGCTACGGCATTGCAGCCCCTTCACTGGCTGATATGAGCCTCGATGAACCGGAAATTACACGCCATGGATCACGCTTTGGTGTAAGGCTTAAGGCTGTTGCTCCATCCATTCATATGATTAAAGTAGATGTGGAATCTGAGTTCTCTCCTATCATCGGAACAGAAAAGCAAAGCGAAGAACTCGTCCGGTACCTGATGCAGGACTTTGAAGATGATCCGCTTTCAATCTGGAACTCCGACATCTTTGGACGCAGCCTCAGCTCCATCGTAAGAGAAGGAATCCAGGCAAAATTGTCACTAATGCCTGAAAATGCAAGATATAAGCTCAAAGAGACTTTAGAAAGAATCATCAACGAAGGCTCTGGCGGATTAATTGCGATAATCCTTTAATGAAGGCTCCTTTTGGAGTCTTTTTTTATTGCCGGCGAAATGAGCCGGAACCGGGCTAACTTCGGACACAGGAGGAGAAAATCAAGTGCTCAGAGTCAGAACCTGTGGCAACTTCGGACAGAGGAGGAGAAAATCCAGTGCCCAGAGTCAGAACCTGGGCCATCTTCGGACACAGGAGGAGAAAATCCAGTGCTCAGAGTCAGAACCCGTGGCAACTTCGGACACAAAAAGCTAAAATCCAATGTTCAAAGTCAGAACCCAGACCTCCTTAAAGGAAATGGCAAACCTTGAAAATTGAAAAAATATGTTTCAACCCGTATGCTAAGGGTAATTAAACGAGGTCAGCGTATTACAAATATGTTGCAGATAAGAAAAGATTCCCATTAAATCATGAAATATTCTTGATAACAGCATTTGATTGTGATAATCTTTTAACAGAATTACCGTTATGGCGGCCAAACCCTTATTTTAAAAGGGTTTATAATGATTTTTTGATTGAAAAATTTCAATTTATCATTTAATATAAGGCTTGTTAAACAAAAACACGCCATAACGTATAGAATTCAGTAATTTTGTTTACAAATGTATGTAAGGAATCTTATTTTACTGGGTTTTATCCATATTTGGGAGGAGGTGAAAGGCATGAACAAAACAGAACTAATTAACGCAGTTGCTGAGGCTGGCGAACTTTCTAAAAAAGACGCGACTAAAGCAGTTGATGCTGTTTTCGATACAATCCTTGATGCTTTGAAAAATGGTGATAAGGTACAACTAATCGGTTTCGGAAACTTTGAAGTTCGCGAACGTGCTGCCCGCAAAGGACGCAACCCGCAAACTGGCGAAGAAATCGAAATCGCTGCAAGCAAAGTTCCTGCTTTCAAACCAGGCAAAGCGCTTAAAGATGCAGTTAAATAATCTACATACAAGTGCTTAAAGCTTATGCTTGAGCTAAAAACCGCGATATATTCGCGGTTTTTTCTTTTTTGCGTTACTGGCTCTTAAAAAGCAGAGGATTCACTCTGTTCCAGATATTTTATTTGAACTCATAGAAAGAAGTTTCAGTTTTGCCTGAATGAGGGGGTTATGCTAATATGAACATATTATTACCACAGTGTTAATACATAGGAGGCATAATTATGGCAGAGGTAAATCGTGCCCAGATCGAAGATGCGGTGCGTTTAATATTGGAAGCAATCGGTGAAGATCCAAATCGGGAAGGACTTCTTGATACACCAAAGCGGGTCGCTAAAATGTATGAAGAAGTTTTTATGGGACTGAACCAGGATCCTAAAGAATACTTTGAAACAGTATTTGGCGAAGACCATGAGGAACTTGTTTTGGTTAAAGATATTCCGTTCTATTCTATGTGTGAACATCATCTTGTGCCTTTCTTTGGTGTTGCCCATGTAGCTTACATCCCGCGGAATGGCAGAGTAACAGGTTTAAGCAAACTCGCCAGAGCTGTAGAGGCAGTTGCGAAGCGTCCTCAGCTTCAGGAACGCATTACATCTACTGTAGCAAATTCGATCCTGGAAAAGCTTGAGCCGCATGGTGTGATGGTTGTTGTGGAAGCAGAGCATATGTGCATGACAATGCGCGGAGTTAAAAAGCCTGGTTCAAAAACGGTGACATCAGCAGTAAGAGGCGTATTTGCAGAGGATGCAAGAGCACGTGCAGAAGTCCTTTCACTGATAAAACAATAATATGGACTCTGTTTATGAATGAGTTTAGGCAATAAACAGGTCAAAGGCTGAAAGATAAAACTTTTAGCCTTTTTTTGTAAATAATTATCAATCACCAACATTTCGCAAAGGATGGTATGAATGGAAAAGAAAAATCCATCAGGAAACGATTATATTGTGATTAAAGCAAAAGAAGACGGTGTTAATGTTATAGGGTTAACAAGAGGATCTGATACAAGATTCCACCATTCAGAAAAACTTGACCAGGGAGAAGTCATGATTGCGCAATTTACTGAGCATACTTCTGCGATTAAGATCAGGGGGAATGCCAGGATCATGACCAGCTATGGAGAACTCGAAAGTGAGGCTAAGAAATAGGTTTCCCCTGGAATTAGAAGGGCAGAATATTTTCATAAGATAATGTCCTGACATGTTCCTGTCATTTATGATATAATTGTCTCTGCTTGATTAATTCTCTTGAATACAAGATACCGGGTAAAAGGTTTTTTTGCCCTTTTTATATTTAATAGGAAACAATGAATTGGCTAAAAATAGATAATAATGTGTAAGGCGTTTTGTATCCGTTCTCTTTGTCGCAGTATTCACATGGAGAAATAGCGGTTGGGAAAAGAAAATTAAGGGGAAACAAGGGTGATGGCATGCATGATGTGAAGATTAAATTAGCAGATTTGAAAGAACAGATTGAAAAAAAAGTTAACCACCCTTATCTGCTCAGGTATATTGATTCACCTGTTATTGATGAAGACAAGCTTCTGCTTTTTATCTCATTACTCGATGATGTGGAGATACCTGAATCAATAGCAGAAAAATATGCAGTAACTGCAATGCTTATCCAAATCGCCCTTGATACCCACGAACTTGTTAAGAACGATGAATCTGAAGACAAAGGTCTTAAACATAGACAGCTTACTGTCCTTGCTGGTGTTTATTACAGCGGATTATATTACAAGATTCTCGCAGCTCTTGATGATATCAAAATGATCAGGGTCTTCGCAGATGGGATCAAAGATGTAAATGAGCATAAAATTTCTCTATATCAGAAATCTCCTGAAGCGGTAGACACTCTGATGAGTTCAGTCAGGAAGGTTGAGGCGTCACTTTTTGAAAAGCTGGCTGACGCATTCAGCAAAACAGCATGGAAAGACGTAATATCCAATCTTTTATTCATTAAGCGCCTGATTATGGAGAAGCAGCAGTTCATGAAGGAAGGCACCTCAGTTGTTTTTGAAGCGCTTAAAAAGCTGACTTTCCCAAAAGTGAAAGAGATGTCTGCTGAGCAGCGGAAATATTTAATTCTCATTTGCGACAGGTATATTGATTTTTCAAGGAATATTGTCGATCAATCACTGCTTAAATTTCCTATGGCAAATGAATTATTAGAGCACCGTATTCACTGCATTTTCAACAATAATCAGTCTGTGGCTAAAACATTTGTGGAAGAAGGATAAAATATGCAGCAATCAAAAGAAGAACGTGTTCATAGCGTATTTGAAAAGATTTATGGCAACTACGATAAAATGAATTCGGTTATCAGCTTTCAGCAGCATTTAAGATGGCGTAAAGATACAATGAAAAAGATGAATGTTCAAAAAGGTACAAAAGCGCTTGATGTATGCTGCGGTACAGCCGATTGGTCCATTGCGCTCGCTGAAGCCGTAGGTGAAAGCGGTAAAGTGGTAGGCTTGGATTTCAGCAAAAATATGCTGAAAATCGGTGAGGAAAAAATCAAGGAGCGGAAACTGAAGCAAGTTGAGCTTGTCCATGGTAATGCAATGGAGCTTCCATTCGCTGACAATTCCTTCGATTATGTTACAATCGGTTTTGGTCTGCGCAACGTTCCGGATTACCTGCAGGTGTTAAAAGAAATGCACCGTGTTGTAAAGCCAGGGGGTTTAGCAGTTTGTCTGGAGACTTCTCAGCCAACAATGTTCGGATACAAGCAGGCATATTATTTCTACTTCCGCTTTATTATGCCTATGTTCGGAAAGCTTTTTGCCAAAAGTTTTAATGAATATTCCTGGCTGCAGGAATCTGCGAGAGACTTTCCCGGGATGAAAGAGCTTGCAGGAATGTTCGAGGAAGCAGGCTTTAAAAACGTTACATTCAAGCCTTATAGCGGCGGAGTGGCTGCCGTACACATTGGAACGAAATAAAAATAATAACTTGTTCTGTATGTTTCTCATGGAAGATAGAGAATAGATCAGACGGGATCGATAAGCTGGGTGAGTAAGCGATGAAATTGAAAATGATGTATTCATTTTTAAATTCAGATTTAAATGTTATAGAAAACGAGCTGGAGGAGACGATTAAAGCTGAGTCTCCCCTATTGCATCAGGCTTCCCTGCATCTGCTGCAGGCCGGGGGGAAAAGAATCCGCCCAGTTTTCGTTTTGCTGGCTGCGAAGTTCGGAGAATACGATATTGATAAAATTAAAAACGTAGCTGTATCACTGGAGCTTATCCATATGGCGTCGCTTGTCCATGATGATGTTATTGATGATGCAGAACTGCGCAGGGGACAGCCTACCATCAAAGCAAAATGGGATAATAAAATTGCCATGTATACTGGTGATTATATTTTTGCGCGTGCGCTGGAATTAATAACAAATGTGGAAAATCCGCATGCTCATAAAATTCTCTCTCATACACTTGTGGAGCTGTGTATAGGTGAAATAGAGCAAATTAAAGATAAGTATAATTATGACCAGAATATCAGGACATATTTCCGGAGAATTAAAAGGAAAACAGCCATGCTGATTGCTGTGAGCTGTCAGCTTGGCGGAATTGCAGCTAATGTAGAGGAAGATATACATAAAAGGCTTTTTAAATTCGGCTATTTTGTGGGTATGTCCTATCAGATCATTGACGATGTCCTGGATTTTGTCGGTACAGAAAAAGAACTTGGCAAGCCGGCAGGAGGAGATCTCCATCAGGGAAACATTACGCTTCCTGCTTTATTTGCAATGGAGGATCATAGAATCTCCGAACAAATCAGGATAGTCCATGAAGGAACTGAAAGGTATGACATAGAGAACATAATTGCCTTGGTCAAAGACTCCGGTGCAATTGAAAAGTCCCTTCAAATTAGTGATAAATATCTGCAGAAAGCTTTAGGGGTACTCGAAGAGCTGCCTCATTCCAGGTCCAAGAAAGCTTTGCGGGATATCGCAAAATTTATAGGCAAAAGAAAATTCTAATTTACTGTACCAATTGCCAGCACTCTACCGGGTGCCGGCAATTTCTGTTTTTGGGAAGTTAAAATTAAAAGCGCTTTCAAATTTTTGTTGCTAAATTTTCAAAACAATGTTAATATTTTCGTGGATTAACATTATAACTATACATAAGTTTTAGGAGTGGAATTCAATGGAAAGAACTTTTTTAATGGTTAAACCAGACGGTGTACAGCGCAATTTAATCGGGGAAATCGTTTCCCGTTTCGAAAAGAAAGGCTTTCAGCTAGTAGGCGGCAAGCTAATGAGCATTAGCCAGGAACTTGCGGAAGAGCATTATGGAGAGCATAAAGAGCGTCCATTCTTTGGAGAGCTTGTTGACTTTATTACATCCGGACCAGTTTTCGCAATGGTGTGGGAAGGTGAAAATGTTATCGCAACAGCTCGTCAGATGATGGGTTCAACAAATCCTAAAGATGCTGCTCCAGGAACAATCCGAGGAGATTTCGGCATTACAGTTGGAAAAAATGTAATCCATGGATCCGATTCACCTGTAAGTGCAGAACGTGAAATTGGCCTTTTCTTCAAAGAAGAAGAAAAAGTGGAATACAAAAAATTAATGAATGACTGGATTAACTAATATTTTCAAAAAGTACTTGTCCATGACAAGTGCTTTTTTTGTAACCGAATTCATTATTTCAACTGGATGGGTATAAACGATAAAAGAAAAAAGCTCACCGGTAATATCAGAGGGGAAATAGAATGGCAGACGATTATCAGGAATTTATTCAAAATATAAAAAGAAAAACAGGAATTGATCTTTCTCTGTACAAAGAGGCTCAAATGAAGAGAAGGCTCATATCCCTTTATGAGAAAAAAGGCTTTCAATCATTTGGAAGTTTTTTTAGCGCGATAGTCAAGAATAGAGAACTGCTGAATGACTTTTTGGACAGGATGACAATAAATGTTTCCGAATTTTACCGAAATGCACAAAGGTGGGAGGTGCTCGAAAAAAATATTCTGCCTGGACTATTAGATCAAAATAGGAATCTGAAAATCTGGAGCGCAGCCTGTTCCACTGGTGAAGAACCTTATACAATTGCCATGATTTTATCAAAAATGCTGCCGATGTCCCAAATCAAGATAACTGCAACTGATATTGATGAAAATGCCCTGGCAAGGGCACGGATGGGTATTTACCCTGAGCGTTCGCTAAATGAAGTTCCTGAAATGATGAAACAAAAGTTTTTTAAGCGCGAAGGAAGTTTCTATAAAATATCCGAGGATATAAAAAGGACAGTAACCTTTAAAAAGCAAAATCTCCTTTCAGATGATTTTGGCGGTCCGTATGATCTCATCGTATGCAGGAACGTTCTCATATATTTTACAGAGGAAGCAAAGGATCAGCTTTATCATAAATTCAGCGGTGCATTAAGAAAAGATGGGATATTCTTTGTTGGGAGCACTGAACAGATATTTAACTCAGGCCGCTATCAACTGGCATCTGCTGAAACTTTCTTTTATAGAAAAGAATAATAACGCATGGAGGATGATTTTTTAATCGTCCTCTTTTTCTTTTCTTTTTTTGTTTGGTAGTAAATAACTATTCGTGTTAAAATGGCTCCATTCATAAGAAGAAATAAAATATTATAGGAATTTTCAATTTTATCTATTCTTATATTTATCATTATGTTATATTGATACATAATCCTTTAATGAGTTGAAGGGGGAAAGAGTTTTGAGATATCTTACATCTGGTGAATCTCACGGACCGCAGCTGACCACTATAATAGAAGGGCTGCCAGCAGGAATGCCGCTCGTAGATTCAGATATAAACGAAGAGCTTGCCAGACGCCAGAAAGGTTATGGCAGAGGCAGAAGGATGCAAATTGAAAAAGATACTGTTCAAATAACAGCGGGGATCAGGCATGGATACACACTGGGATCCCCGGTAGCGCTCGTTGTAGAGAATAATGATTGGAAGCACTGGACAAAAATTATGGGCCAGGATCCTCTTAATGCTGAGGATGAGGCAGAAGTGAAAAGAAAAATTTCCCGTCCTCGCCCAGGCCATGCTGATTTAAATGGAGCCCTAAAATATGGACACAGGGATATGAGAAATGTTTTGGAGCGTTCTTCAGCCAGAGAAACCACAGTAAGAGTGGCTGCCGGTGCAGCTGCAAAAAAACTGCTTTCTCAGCTGGGAATTGAGGTTGCAGCACATGTTATTGAAATTGGCGGTGTTGTTTCAGGCCAAAGAGATTATTCTTCACTTAAGGAGTTAAAGGAAATTACAGAAGAATCGCCTGTTCGCTGTCAGGATCAGGCTGCCGCCCAAAAAATGATGGCTGCGATTGATTCCGCTAAGGAAAATGGCGATTCCATTGGCGGAGTAGTGGAGGTTATTGTTGAAGGAATGCCGCCGGGAGTTGGAAGTTATGTACACTATGACCGAAAGCTTGATTCGAAGCTTGCAGGTGCAATGGTGAGCATTAATGCTTTTAAAGGTGTGGAGTTTGGCATAGGTTTCGAGGCTGCAAGGAAGCCTGGAAGTGAAGTTCATGATGAAATCGCATGGGACCCGGATAAGGGCTATTATCGGAAAACGAACCGTCTTGGCGGCTTAGAAGGGGGCATGTCAACGGGAATGCCAATCGTCATCAGAGGAGTAATGAAGCCAATACCGACTCTCTATAAACCGCTGCAAAGTGTCGATATTGAAACAAAGGAACCTTTCTCAGCAAGCATAGAGCGTTCTGACAGCTGTGCAGTGCCGGCAGCTGCAGTCGTTGCAGAAAATGTAATTGCCTGGGAACTGGCTTCTGCCATTGTAGACCAGTTCTATTCTGACCGGTTTGAGACATTAAAAGCATCGGTTGAACAGCAAAGGCAATTTGCGAGGGAGTTTTAATGAAAAGGATTTTAATCAAAACACCCGACAGGGCCTATCCGGTTTATATAGGGACCGGAGCAATTGAAGGATTGGGATCATATATTAAAGATACTTTTCCAGCCTTGACGAATGTAATGATCATTACGGATGAAACAGTTAGGGACTTACATCTGCCAGAGCTGGAAGCGGCACTTAAGGGGATGGAGCCAAAAGTCTGTACAGTGCCAAGAGGCGAGAAAGCCAAAACCTTTGAAGTATACTACCAGTGCTTATCATTTGCTCTGGAACATAAACTTGACCGAAAATCTCTGATCCTGGCGTTTGGCGGGGGAGCTGTCGGAGATTTGGCAGGTTTTGTGGCAGCCACATTTATGAGGGGAGTACCCTTCATTCAGATTCCAACTACCATCCTGGCACATGATAGCGCTGTGGGAGGAAAAGTTGCCATCAACCATCCTTCAGGAAAAAATATGGTAGGGTCTTTTTACCAGCCCCAGGCAGTATTTTATGACCTGGCGTTTCTTGACTCACTGCCTCAAAAAGAGCTGCGCTCAGGGTTTGCAGAAGTCATAAAGCATAGCCTGATAGATGATATGAACTTTTACCTGAACCTTAAAAACAACATCCTTACCCTTGAGAACCTCCCCTCTGATGTATTAAGCAGGATGCTTACAAAGGGAATAGAGATCAAAGGCAGGATCGTTGCAGAGGATGAAAAGGAAGCCGGCGTTCGGGCATTTCTGAATTTCGGCCATACCCTGGGCCATGCAATTGAAGCGGAGAAAGGCTATGGAGAATGGACACATGGCGAATCTGTTGCAGTCGGAATGTTATTCGCACTTCAATTAAGTAAAACACTGCTGGATGTTAGCTTTGATGTTAACGAGTTCAAGCTCTGGCTTGATCAGCTTGGCTACAAAACAGATCTCCCTGAAGATTTATCACATTCAAAACTGCTTGAGCGGATGAAGCAGGATAAAAAATCAGAAGGCCAGAATGTTCGCTTTGTTCTTTTAGAGGAAGTGGGTAAGCCTGTCATATATCAGGTTTCTGATGACATGATTTTGCGGGAGCTTGCTCTTTTTACAAAATAAATAGGCTTGACTATGACTAAGAGATAAAAAGGCTGACAAAACAGCTATGGGAGGTGCTGCAAGTGATTCGAGGGGTGAGGGGAGCCGTCACCGTAGATAAGAATTGTGAAGCTGAGATATTAGAAGCGACTGAGCTGGTGATCAGGCAAATGATTCAGGAGAATAATATTGTATCTGAGGATGTAGCTTCTGTCTTTATATCCGTTACGGAAGAATTAACAGCAGCCTTTCCTGCAAAGGCAATGCGTTCAATTGAGGGATGGAAATATGTTCCTGTTATGTGCATGAGCGAAATACCTGTTGAAGGGTCACTCCCTAATTGTATCCGGGTAATGATGCATGTGAATACAGACGCACCTCAGCAGAATATCCGCCATATTTATTTGCGTGGAGCCATCAAGCTTCGGCCAGATCTAAATACCACGAACTCTCCTTAATGGAGAGTTTTGTGATAATATAGGAGCAGATCAACAACGCTTTAATACGATAATTAGTGAAAGCGATAAAAAAAGAGGTGGATTTGAATGAAATGGAAGGAACAGCTGTTGAATTTAACTCCTTACCAGCCGGGAAAATCAATTGATCAAGTAAAAAAGGAATATGGACTGAATCAAATAGTTAAGCTTGCTTCAAATGAGAATCCTTTTGGATGCTCTGAAAAAGTTCTTTTTACGATGAATCAGTCGCCATCATTTTTTGCCCTGTATCCCGATGGTTATGCTTCTGAGCTGAGGTCGGTTTTGGCTGGGCACTTAAGCATACAGGAAGATCAGCTGATTTTTGGCAATGGCTCGGATGAAATTATTCAAATGATTTCCAGAGCTTTATTAAGTCCGGAAACCAATACTGTTATGGCGGCGCCTACATTTCCGCAATATAGGCATAATGCTGTGGTAGAAGGTGCGGAAATCAGGGAAATTCCACTGGTTGAAGGAGAGCATGATCTTGATGGAATGCTGGCTGCCATTGATGAAAAAACAGCTGTAGTTTGGGTGTGCAGTCCAAACAATCCGACAGGGAACTATATTAATGAGTCTGCATTGCTTTCATTCCTGAAAAAAGTGCCTCAAGATGTATTGGTTGTCCTTGATGAAGCTTATTATGAATATGTTACAGCAGAGGATTACTGCAATACATTGGATTTAATCAGGAATTACGAAAATTTGATTGTCCTGCGTACATTCTCGAAAATTTATGGCTTAGCAAGCCTTCGGGTAGGCTATGGAATTGCAAATCCTCAAACAATCAAAGCCCTCGAACCGGTAAGAGAGCCATTTAATGTAAATAAGTTTGCTCAGGCTGCCGCTGCTGCAGCCATAGGAGATCAGAATTTCATTGAAGAGTGCAGACGGAAAAATCGCGAAGGGCTCGAACAATTCTATGCTTTCTGTGAAGAGCATGGACTGGGTTATTACCCTTCACAAGGAAATTTCATATTAATCAATTTTAATGCCGATTCAGATGAGGTGTTTCAATTTTTACTTGAAAAAGGGTATATCGTCCGGTCCGGCAAGGCACTTGGCTTCCAGGGCTATGTCCGTGTAACGGTAGGTTCTAAGGAACAGAATGATGGTGTACTTGCCGCAATGGGTCAATATCTTGCAAAGCAGGCTGCAGCATTGTAGGAAGTTTTTTGGGTTAACAGGATTAAATACTTTTTTGATATCCATTCAGAGGCATAAGTATGCCTCTGAATTATTTTTAATAAAGGCGGTGAGAGGATGAGAGGGAAGATCTTTATTATTGGCCTTGGTTTGATCGGAGGTTCTTTGGCCCTATCAATAAAAAGAAAACATAGCGAAAGCATGATCATCGGCTTTGATGTAAATAAAGAGCAGGGGCGCCTTGCCCAAATGCTTGGGGTCGCAGACGAAATTTCTGCTACTATTAAAGATGGGGCAAGGGACGCAGATTTGATTTTAATAGCTGCACCTGTACAGGAGACTCAAAAAATTATACATATTTTAAAAGAGTGTGAATTGAAAAACAGCGTCATCATTTCGGATGCAGGCAGCACGAAAAAAGAAATTGTCAGCTGCGCAAAGGTGCTAAAGGAAAAAGGAATTACTTTTATCGGAGGGCATCCAATGGCTGGCTCCCATAAGAGCGGTGTCACTGCAGCAAAAGATTTGCTTTTTGAGAATGCCTTTTATCTGCTCACTCCTGAAGAGCATATTGCTCCGGCAGAAGTTGAAAGGTTAAAAGAATGGCTATCAGGAACAAAAGCGAAATTTCTTACCATAGCTCCCGATGAACATGATTATATAACCGGGATCGTCAGCCATTTTCCGCATATGATAGCTGCTTCCCTTGTCCATCAGGCAGAAAAAACAAGCCGTTCGCACAAGCTGATTCCAAGACTGGCAGCTGGAGGCTTTAGGGATATTACCAGGATTGCCTCCAGCAGCCCCGCTATGTGGAGGGATATTCTTCTTCAGAATAAAGAAGTGCTGCTTAAGTTAATGGAGGATTGGCAGGGAGAAATGGAGTTAGTAAAATCAATCCTCAGACAGGAAAACAGCGAGGGTATATTTGAATATTTTTCCCATGCAAAAATGTTCAGGGATGAACTGCCGCAAAAAGAAAAAGGGGCAATTCCGGCATTTTATGATCTGTTCGTGGATGTACCGGACTACCCTGGTGTCATTTCAGAAATCACTGGATATTTGGCAAAGGAAGAAATCAGCATAACGAATATTCGAATCCTGGAGACAAGAGAAGAAATTTATGGAGTTCTGGTTATAAGCTTTCAAACGGAAGAGGACAGGGATCGGGCAATCAATTGCCTGGAACAGTATACAAGCTATGAAACAACCATCGGTCTATAGAGCGAATTTATTAATCCAGCAAAGGGTGATGATAGATGAAACTGGCAAAATTGAAGTCAAATGTCAAAGGTTTAAGCGGAGAAATAGCGATACCCGGTGATAAATCCATATCACATCGTTCTGTCATGTTTGGGTCTATTGCAAAGGGGAAGACTGCTGTAACTAATTTTCTGCCCGGAGAGGACTGCCTTAGTACGATAGCCTGCTTCCGCAAGCTCGGAGTAACTATTGAGCAGGAAGGCAATAAAGTTATCATTATGGGGCGGGGAATGGATGGATTACAGGAACCGGCTGATATTCTGGATGTTGGGAATTCAGGTACGACGATACGTCTTATGATGGGGATTCTGGCTGGCCGTCCGTTCCATTCAGTCCTTGTAGGAGATGAATCCATCGCAAAAAGGCCGATGACAAGAGTGACCGCGCCACTAAGTTTATTTGGTGCAAAGATTCATGGCAGGAAGAATGGAGAATTCACCCCCTTATCAGTCATTGGCGGCCCCTTGTGTGGAGTAACATATGAGCTTCCTGTCGCGAGTGCACAGGTTAAATCAGCACTGCTCTTTGCCGGCCTGCAGGCAAGCGGCGAAACAGTCATTATTGAACCTGTGAAGACACGTGATCATACTGAAAGAATGATCACACAATTTGGCGGGGAAGTTGCAGCAGATGGGCAAACCATTCGGATTAAGGGAGGCCAAACACTGACAGGGACAGAAATTCATGTTCCCGGTGACATCTCCTCTGCTGCCTTCTTTCTGGCTGCAGGAGCCATTGTGCCTAATAGTGAAATTACTTTGAAAAACGTTGGACTGAATCCTACAAGAACCGGCATCCTTGAAGTGCTGCAGCAGATGGGTGCAGATTTCAGTATTGAGCCGTATGAAAATGGATCAGCTGAGCCTGCAGGGGATATTACCATCAGGACTTCTAAACTTAAAGGAACAGTTATCGAAGGGGCGCTCATTCCCCGGCTTATCGATGAAATTCCAATTATTGCCCTGCTCGCAACACAAGCAGAGGGAGAAACAGTAATTAAGGATGCAGAGGAACTTAAGGTGAAGGAAACGAATCGCATTGATACGGTTGTCAATGAACTTTCAAAGCTTGGAGCCGTGATTACTGCTACAGAAGATGGGATGGTTATCAGGGGGAAATCATCTCTTTCAGGTGGAACTGTCTCAAGTCATGGAGACCATCGCATCGGCATGATGCTGGCAATAGCTGCTGCTATTTCAAAAGGCGAAGTTCACCTTCAGCAGGAAGAAGCGATCTCTGTATCCTATCCGTCGTTTTTTGATCATTTAGATAGCCTTATTTCAGATTGAAATACCTTCATTGAAAAAAGAAAGGGCTGTATTCCTGCAGCTCTTTTTTTCTGTTAAAGCAGTCATATTTATCTGAAAATTTCATAGCTTGTCATAAGACCGTTTAAGAGGGTGGTTTTATGACATATATTATTGAGAATGCAAATCTGCTAAAGGGAGACAAGCTGTTAAAAACATCAATGCTGATAAGAAATAATGAGATTTCACTGATGCAGGCTGAAATGAAAAGGTTTCAGTTTACAAGAATGGATGCGGGTGCATTTATTATGTCTGCAGGATATGTGGTTCTGGACACATCTATCCCGCTGGAAATGCCTTTTTCAGAACTCAAAGAGTATTATATCCGGGAGTTCATATTAAAAGGATGTACAGCCTTCCTGACAGCCGTGCCTGTAAAGCATGAATATTCTTTGAAGAGTGATCTTAAAAGCTTTAAGGCAAGATTATTAAGCAGCCCGATTGATTATATTATTGGTGTGAAAATTCCTGTCCGTCTCCTCACCCCTTCTTTTATGAGGAAATCCAAGAGAGAAAAAGTTCCTGTTGTTTTTGTTGAAATACAGGATGCACAGGAGCTTGAACAAGTTCCATGGGGATGGCTTCGTGAAGCAATGTTTCCTTATAATTGTCCGCTTGCACCCATCTTTGCAGGCAGGAATGAAAAGGAGAAAAGCAGAATAAATACAGTATGGGCAAAACTGATGCAGGAAGAGAAAATACCTTTGGTGCCGAATGAGCTGATGGAACACGAGCCTTTATCCAGGTCAGTTCTGTCCAAAGCCGGGATTTACCCTTTAAAAGGGAATATTCTTCAGGGCGGGGAAGTCAGTTATAATTTATTTAAAAAACCTGAAGAAGGTCTTACCGTTGAAGAATCACAGCTGTTTCATTATCATAGAGATAAACTTGCTGTCACTGTACTGAAGGGAAAAGTGATTAGAGCCGGACAAGAAGTGATTTTTCGTTCAGGTTTCGGAGAGCATGTTAAAATCAGCACACCAGCTTATTTTAAAATAGCCGATTAGCATTCGAAAGGAATTTAGTATGGATAAAGTAAATAAAATCATTACTCTTTTAGAAAACGGTCATCATGAAGAAGCGTTGGAGAACTATCAGCAAATACTGCTGGATGGTTCCCATGAAGAAAGGTTCCTGCTGGCAGAAGAACTGTTCCAGTACGGGTTCCTTGAGGAATCAAAGGCCTTATATGAACGGCTTCTGGAAGCATATCCTGAAGAAGGAGAACTGCTCGTTCTGCTGGCTGAAACACATATTGATCTTGGAAATGAAGAGGAAGCCATCCTTGTCCTTGAAAGAATAAATGAACATGATCCGAGCTTTCCGCAGTCGCTTCTCTTATTAGCAGACCTTTATCAGATGGATGGTCTATTTGAGGTCAGCGAACAAAAGCTCCTGAAAGCAAAAGAAATATTGCCTGATGAGATAATTGTAGATTTTGCCCTGGGTGAACTTTATGCAGAGCAGGGACGGTTCCTGGAAGCAAAGCGGATTTATGAAAATGTTCTCAGGAAAGAGGAAATCATTGCAGGCATAAATGTAAATCAGAGATTGGCGGATATTCTCAGTGCAGGCGGAGCTTTTGAAGAAGCCCTTCCATACTACGAAAAAGCGCTTGATGACAAACTGGAGATTAATACCCTTTTCAGTTATGCTTTTACAGCGCTTCAAGCCGGCTTTAACCGTACAGCCATTGAAAAATTGACTGAACTGAAGGAGCTGGATCCCGAGTATCATTCACTGTATTTATACCTTGCTCAGGCATACGAGCGGGAGGAAGAAGCAGGCAACGGCCTGGAAGCAGTCAAGGAAGGCATAAAACAGGACGAATTTAACAAAGAATTATTCTTCTATGGCGGGAAGCTTGCCTTGAAAAATGGCAATGAAAAAGAATCAGAAGATATGTTCAGGCAGGCTCTTGCACTGGATCCCGAATATGTCCAGGCAGCCATTCTTTTAAATAAACTTCGCCTCCAGCAGGAAAGATATGAAGATGTAATCGAAATCACTGAAATGCTGAACGAGCTGGAAGAGCCCCAGCTTATATGGGATTCAGCCGTTGCCTTTCAGCATATAGAGAAATATTCAGAGGCATTAAACAAATATCAGCTTGCATATACTTTCTTTAAACAGCAGCCGGATTTTCTTTCAGATTACGGATATTTTTTAGCAGAGGAAGGAAAAAGGGAAGATGCTGCCGAAATTTTTAATACATTAACCGAACTGGAGCCTGGCAATGAGGAATATCTGGATGTGCTGCAGCGACTTACGGATGATTTACTTGATTAAAAAAGGCAGTGTCTATCCTTAATGCAGTTTCAGTAAGACCAAATTTGTCTGTAAGCAGAGGAGGGAATCAAAAATGGCGACCCCTGTATCTGTCAACGAGAAGAAAGATTTTATCCGCTGGTTTTTAAACCATTATCAGCTCAAAAGAAGAGAATGTGTTTGGATTCTCAATTATTTGATGAGTCATGACCAGCTTATGGAAAAGGTGCATTTTGTGGAGCAGGCACAGTATTGCCCAAGAGGCCTCATCATGTCGACCCATTGTGTGGATGAAGTTCCTTTCCGTTTTTACAAAGAGAATGTAATGACCACAGATGCGGAGAAGTCCTTCCATGATATCCGCTTAAACAGGGATGAAGAGATTTATATCCAGCTTAATTTCCATGCTTCAAATAAGGCTCATCAGTATGCAGCGGTCATGGAGGAAAATCCCTTTATGCCAAAGACACTTCAGATAAACGAAAAGGATCGGCTGATCGCCGAAAGGTTCCTGACAGAAAGCCTGGAAAAGTTCAGAAGAGAGAAACTCCTTGAGCTCATTGATGAAGCATTGGATAAGCAGGATAAAAAAGCTTTTAACGTTCTAACTCAGCAGCTGAATAGATTAGAAACTACTTAAGCCTTGCTTTTATAAAAGCAGGGCTTTTATTTTGCCTGCATTCTCTGATTTGAAGCACTCTAAGCATTAATGATATATTAAGGAAGGCAAATATATGTAATGGAGTGAATGATATGAAATGGATATCACAGGATATCGACATGTTCCTAAAAGAAAAGCAATATGTAGACACTGCTGTTCTGCCGCTCCTTCCTGTATCATTTGGCGATGATATCAAGCAGTCTGTAGCGATGACAGAATTTATATCACTTCTAAGTGTGCAGCTTGAAAGGCAATTCAGAGGACGCCTTATCATGCTGCCTGGATATGCCTATCTGAAACCGGCATCAGAAGAGAGCATGATCAGCGGCCTGGGCCAATGGGAATCAGAATTGAAGGCACAGGGATTTAAGCATATTTTCCTATTAACTTCGGACAGCATGTGGAAAACGTTCGAAGACCGGCTGCAAGGAGGCTTAATTTGGCTGCCATCCCTGCCTCTTGAGCATATGGATGAGAATTATCGGAATTCCATTCTGGATGACCAGGTGAAACAGCTGCTGAATCTTTTTGTGCAAAAGTGGCAAAATGGTGAATAGTGTGAATGTTAAGTCGCTCTATTTACATGTTTCGCCAAAGGATTATATTGACCTTGCATAAAGATTGATATATCATTGTTATGTCCTAGTTTTATATTGTGTTGAATTTTGTCCGTTGGACTTAACTTCATAATAGAGGGGGGAAAAGTATGAGCAAAAATCGAGTTTCTAGACGTCAATTCCTGAACTATACACTTACTGGTGTAGGCGGTTTCATGGCAGCAGGCATGCTTATGCCGATGGTCCGTTTTGCGGTTGATCCTGTATTGCAGGCAGCTGGTGAAAGTGATTTTATTCCAACAAAGCAAAAAGTGGCTGAAATTACCGAAAAGCCGACAAGGGTTGATTACACTTTCGAGCAGCAGGATGCATGGTACACATCCGAAGTTACCGGCACTGCTTGGGTTTATAAGGATGATAAAGGTGAAATTGTTGCATTGTCTCCAGTATGTAAGCATTTAGGGTGCGTAGTTGACTGGAATACTGACAAGTCAAACCCTGATCATTTCTATTGCCCTTGCCATGGCGGCCTTTATACAAAGGATGGGACAAACGTTCCAGGTACACCGCCGGTTGCATCACTTGATGTATTTCCTTACAAAGAAAAAGATGGCTTCTTGTATTTAGGCAAGGCTGAACCGCGAAAGGAGGCGTAATAATTGTTAAACAAAATTTATGATTGGGTAGATGAGCGTTTAGATATTACGCCGATCTGGCGGGATATTGCTGACCATGAAGTGCCTGAGCATGTAAACCCTGCACATCATTTCTCTGCATTCGTTTACTGTTTTGGCGGTCTGACGTTCTTCGTTACTGTAATTCAAATCTTATCCGGTATGTTCCTGACAATGTACTATGTTCCGGATATCAAAAATGCATGGGAATCCGTGTATTATCTTCAAAACCATGTTGCATTCGGGCAGATTGTCCGCGGAATGCACCACTGGGGAGCAAGTTTGGTAATCGTAATGATGTTCCTACATACGTTACGTGTTTTCTTCCAGGGAGCTTATAAGAAGCCCCGTGAATTAAACTGGGTTGTCGGAGTGCTTATTTTCTTCATTATGCTTGCACTTGGACTGACTGGTTACTTATTGCCTTGGGATATGAAAGCCCTTTTCGCTACAAAAGTAACAATCCAGATCGTAGAATCAACTCCGCTGATTGGAGAATATCTGAAAATACTTATTGCAGGACATTCTGATATTGTCGGCGCGCAGACGATCACCCGATTCTTTGCTATCCATGTATTCTTCTTACCGGCTGCATTATTCGGGTTAATGGCTGCCCACTTTATTATGATTCGTAAGCAGGGTATTTCAGGACCGTTGTAAGAAATAATTTTTTGATCATTGCAAAAGGAGGGGAAATCGCCCAATGCATCGTGGTAAAGGTATGAAATTCGTAGGTGACTCTCGTGTTCCTGCAGAACGCAAACCGAATATTCCGAAAGACTATTCGGAATATCCAGGAAAAACAGAAGCATTCTGGCCAAACTTCCTGTTAAAGGAATGGATGGTAGGGGCTGTATTCCTCATCGGTTTCCTATGCTTGACAATTGCGCATGAGCCGCCGTTAGAAAAAATTGCTGATCCAAGTGATACAGCTTATATTCCGCTGCCAGACTGGTACTTCCTGTTCTTGTACCAGCTTCTGAAATACAGCTATGCATCCGGACCTTATAATGCAATCGGTGCTTTCATTATTCCGGGTCTTGCATTCGGAGCATTGCTGCTTGCACCATTCATTGACCGCGGACCTGAACGCCGTCCGTCCAAGCGTCCTTTAGCAACCGGCTTTATGCTATTGGCTCTAGCCGGCATCACTTATCTGACTTGGGAATCAGTTGCCCACCATGACTGGGAAGCGGCTGCACAGCAAGGTAAGATTGTGGCTGAAGTAGAGTTTGATAAAGAAGACGAAGGCTACAAGATTTTTGAAGCAAACGGCTGTATTTCCTGCCACGGGGGAGATCTTCAGGGTGGTGCAGGTTCACCTGCACTTGTTGACACTGGGTTAACACCTGAAGAAGTTGCTGACATTGCTAAAAACGGTAAAGGCGCTATGCCTGCAGGAATGTTCAAAGGCTCTGATGAAGAACTTCAAAAGCTTGCTGAATTCATTTCTGGCCTTGAAAGCAAATAATTTAAAAGGAGCTGGCTTTGCCAGCTTCTTTTTTTTGCCTAAAAATTGTTCGTTTTTTTACAGGAGTTTGATGTGGTAAAATAATGAAATAATCGTGTACATAGAGAAAAGGAGAAAAAACATGAAATGGATCTATCCTTTATTAGGCAGCAGAGCTATGCTGATACTGCTTCTGATTATTAATACAGCAGGCACCATCTATGGCTATATTTGGTATAAGTGGCAGCTGGTAGATACACCGGCTATTTTCTTGCCATTCGTACCCGACAGCCCTACAGCGAGCCTGTTTTTTATGTTTGTGCTGATTGCCTTTATAATGGGCAAAAATTGGCCATTGATGGAAGCTCTAGCAATTGTAACCCTTATTAAATACGGTATATGGGCCGTAGTTATGAATTTGCTGGTATTTGAGGTTACAGGTGAATTGGATCCTGTTGCTCTCATGCTAATCTTCTCCCATGGTGCAATGGCAGTCCAGGGTGTTCTTTACGCACCTTTCTATCGCTTCAAAACATGGCATCTAGTCATTACGGGTATCTGGACTTTACACAATGATGTAATTGATTATGTCTTTTTCATGCTACCCCGCTATCCTATTTTAAATCTTTACACACCGCAAATCGGCTATTTTACATTCTGGCTCAGCATTTTCTCACTAGGAACCGCGTATTACTTCGTCCTAAGAAAGAATCGGTTTAGTCTGGATATAGTGAAATAGTGCTCTGATTCCCATGATCCAAACCATTGAGTGTTTTGGGTCTTTTTTTTAGGCTGTTTTCGCAAGGTTTGTTGCTTTTTTGTATCTTATTTACTGGTTGATTGGAGCGGAAGGTGCGAGATCCTCGAAAATGCTATCGCATTTTCTTCGTGCGGTGTTTCTCGGGGGAGCCTATTCAACGTCCAGCGGGAGTAACGGGACAGGTGAGACCCCGCAGTCGCGGAGCGTCGAGGAGGCTCACCGCCTGCCCCGCGTTTCGCTGAGCAGCCTGGAGCGGAAATCAACGGGCAATATTGATAGATGAAAAACAACATTATATACGAAAAGAGCCTTTTTTAAAGAAATAACCTGGCTTCCAAAATTATTTTCTGGTCTAACCTTGTCCCTCTTTTCATATTTATCTAATAGTAATTTGAGGGGGGACAAGTTTGATGAGGCGAAAAGTAATCGCATTCTTATTCATTATTATGTTATTGCCTGGAATGGTGTCTGCAGATAAGACAACAAAAATAGATAAATTAGATCAATTATCTAATGAAGCCTTACAGATGGTTAAGCTTCACAGGTATGAGGATGCCAAGAAGCTTTTGGAGTATTTCTCCGAGCAATTCGTTGCTGTAAACGGCAAGGATAGGCCATTTACAATGGACGAACTGCGGATTATTACCGTCTCTCATGATGATGCTGTACAAGCTGCGGTAAATACATCCATGAGCCATGAAGAACGGCTGAATCATGCAACAAAATTCCGCCTCGTAATGGATGCGATTTCCACCAAATATCAGCCTTTATGGACTGAAATGGAGAAGCCGATCATGTCAGTGTTTGGTGAGGTAAAGGAAGCGGCTTACAGCGGCAATAACGAGAACTTCCATTCACGTTTGAATTCCTTTTTGTCTTTATATGAGGTTATTTATCCCAGTCTGAAGATTGATGTGGATGCAGAAAAGGTACAAAAACTGAACGCACGCATAAATTTTATCGATCATTATCGGCCGCAGGTGCTTTCCCAGCAGGCAAGCCAGCAGGAACTTGCTGCATTGGAAAATGATCTGCAGACGATCTTTGATGAAATGACAGAGGATGAAACGGATCCATCCCTCTGGTGGGTGATCATCTCAACCGGGAGCATAATCATCATTACATTATCTTACGTAGGATGGAGAAAATATAAGGGAGACAGGGCAAGACAAAAAAATCGATCCTAAATACAAAGAGCTGTTTTCGCAAGGTTTATTGCTTTTTGTATATTATTACTGAGTTGATTGGAGCGGAAGGTGCGAGATCCTCGAAAATGCATTCGCATTTTCTTCGTGTGGTGTTTACTCAAGGGCGCTTATTTAACGTCCTGCGGGAGTAGCGGGACGGTGAGACCTCGCAGACGCGGAGCGTCGAGGAGGCACACCGCCCGCCCCGCGGTTCGCTGAGCAGCCTGGAGCGGAAATCAACGGCCGATATTGTTGGCGAAAAACAATATTTTATACAAAAAGAGCCTTACAAAAAAAGAGAGTCTTTTCCCGTTTTGTAATGAAGAGAAAAGGGAAAAGATAGGCAGAGTGACTTGTATGCTGGGCATTCGCAGGCCAGCGGTTAAAATTCACCATGACCAGCTTAATGGGAGGTAACAGAATGGGAGGATATCTCATTTATTTTGCAATAATTATTCTTGTTCCGCTTTGGGCACAAATGAAAGTAAAGGGAGCTTACAGCAAATATTCAAAAGTTCCTTCATCCACTCAAATGAGGGGTGCTGAAGTAGCCAGAAGAATTCTGGATGAGAATGGTCTATATAAAGTTGGCGTTGAAGAAACAAGGGGGCATCTAACAGATCACTATGATCCGCGATCCAAGACAGTCAGACTTTCAGCAACAAATTATCATGGCCATTCTGTGGCTGCTGCTGCAATTGCAGCCCATGAAGTTGGCCATGCTATTCAGGATAATCAGGATTACGCTTTTCTGCGTTTCCGCCATGCACTCGTACCTGTTGCGAATCTTGGTTCCAACTTCTCCTGGATTCTGATCATGATCGGTTTTTTTGCTGGGTTGAGCGGTATGGTGCTGCTTGGAATTATCTTCATGGCAGCTGCAGTGGTTTTTCAGGTGATCACACTTCCGGTAGAGTTCAATGCTTCCAATCGTGCGATGGATCAGGTAGTATCCCTTGGAATTATCAGAAACGATGAAGAAAGAGAGACTAAGAAAGTTTTAAATGCAGCTGCTTTGACATATGTGGCGGCAGCAGCCGTGGCTGTGCTGGAATTGCTGCGTTTAATTCTTATTTACACAGGAATGACCAGATCTGAGTAAAAGCCGGCAATGCCGGCTTTTTTAATGAAAAAAAGTGATGTCCCTGGGACATCACATTAATTTTTAGCGTTCAACCGGCTTTTTATTTTCATCCAAAGTAAAGCCTTCCCCCAGCACATCATGTACAGCTGTGACAGAAACAAATGCATGGGGATCAACAGAAGTAATCGCATTTTTTAAACGGACAATTTCATTTCGGCCGACAACACAATATAATACTTCCCGCTCTTTTTTGGTGAAGGAACCATGGCCTTTTAATACTGTAACGCCTCGATCCATTTCTTTCATGATTTTATCGGCAATTGCATCGTTTTGTTCTGATATGATCATGGCCCCCCTTGCTGCATAAGCCCCTTCCTGCATGAAATCTATTACTTTTGCACCCACAAAAACAGCAACCAGGGTATACATGGCTTCCCTGTAGTTCAAATATGTAATTAATGAAAGGGCAATTACAAAAAAGTCAAAAATGAACATTGTCTTTCCCATGCTGACTCCGGCATATTTATGTACAAGTCTGGCAATTATATCAACTCCGCCTGTTGTGCCTCCAAACCTGAAAATTGTGCCAAGGCCGATCCCGATAAAAACACCCGCGAATAAGGAAGCAAGAGTCAGATCCTCTTTTAATGGCATTTCAATCTGGTACCGCTGAAAAATCCATAGGAATAGGGACACACCGACCGTTCCGATGATGGTATAAAGAAAAACATACCTGCCCAGAAGTTTCCATCCAATAAAGAAAAGAGGTATATTTAGCAGAAGGTTAGTATAGGAAGGGTCCCACTCGAAAAGGAAGTATAAAAGCAGGGTAATACCGGTGAAACCGCCTTCAGCCAAGTTATTTTGCATATTAAAGTGAACAAGGCCCCATGAAAAAATGGCCGAACCTAGCAAAATGAAAAAAATATTCTTAAATTTTAATCCATAAAACATATTATCCCTCCGCTGCCTGAATATCACAATACCAAAGCGTATCTAATTATATAAGATACAGATTATAAGAGCAATAACATCAAAGGACAAGAAGCGGCTGACTGATCATCTATAAGCAATGATAAAAAATATTTGTAAAATGGCTGAGCTATAGCTTAACATGAAAAGTGGAAATATCGTATATAAAACATGTAATAGAAACAGAGGTGAAAGTATGGAGAATCCAAAAACAATGAAAGAAATGCAAACAGACGTTGACAAATACATAAGCCAATTTAAAGAAGGTTATTTCAGCCCATTGGCGATGCTTGCAAGGATGACCGAGGAACTTGGGGAACTATCCAGGGAAGTAAACCATCACTATGGTGAAAAACCAAAAAAATCCACAGAGGAAGAAAAGGCTATCGAGGAAGAGCTTGGAGATATGCTCTTTGTTCTAATATGCTTTGCTAATTCCTTAAATATTGACTTAGAAGAAGCGCACAATCGCGTCATGGAAAAATTCAGCACACGCGATAAAGACAGATGGACAAGAATTGAAGAGTAGAAGGAGAGAGGACAATGGATAAAGTTAAAGTTATTATTGCGGGACCGCGGGGGAGGATGGGAAGCGAAGCCGTCCATCTTGTTAATCAAACAGAGAACTATGAGTTAGCTGCTGTGATCGACCATAAAAATAGCGGTGGCTTTCTTAGCGATTTTGAAGGCTTCTCACAATTTGGCCATGTTCCGGTATACACAGATCTGGCCCTAGCCTTTCAGGAGCTAAGTCCCGACGTTCTGATCGATTTGACAACTCCGGAAGTAGGAATGTTCCATACAAAAACTGCCCTGGAATATGGTGTAAGGCCAGTTGTTGGAACAACAGGCTTTTCGAAGGATAATCTGAAAGAGCTTGAAGAACTTTGCCATGAAAAAGGCATTGGCTGCATTATTGCCCCAAACTTTGCACTTGGTGCTGTATTAATGATGAAATTCTCCCAATTGGCAGGAAGATATTTTAATGATGTGGAAATTATTGAGCTGCACCATGACCAGAAATTGGATGCTCCATCTGGTACTGCAGTTAAAACAGCGGAGATGATTGCTGATGTAAGAACGAAAAAGGAGCAGGGGCACCCGGAGGAGAAGGAAACGATTCCTGGTGCCAGAGGCGCAAATTTCGATGGCATGCATATACATTCTGTACGCCTGCCTGGCCTGATTGCTCATCAGCAGGTAATGTTCGGCTCTGAGGGCCAGACATTGACGATCCGTCATGACTCATATAATAGAGCTTCTTTTATGTCAGGAGTAAAACTTGCTGTTGATACGGTTTTGAAAATTGATACACTCGTTTACGGTCTCGAAAATATTATTGATTAGAGAGGGGTGCCGACATGAATATTGCCTTAATAGCCCATGATAAGAAAAAGGATGATATTGTAAGATTTGCGATCGCCTATAAATCCATTCTTGCCGAACATACCCTTTATGCTACCGGAACGACCGGTTCCCGCATCATGAAAGAATCTGGCCTTTCCATTCACCGTTTTCAGTCAGGACCTCTTGGCGGGGACCAGGAAATTGGTGCTTTAATTGCCAACAATAAAATGGATGTTGTATTTTTCTTCAGAGATCCTCTGACTGTTCAGCCCCATGAGCCGGATGTCTCAGCTTTGGTGCGTCTCTGTGACGTATATGCTGTGCCGCTCGCGACCAATATGGGCACAGCTGAAATTATTATTAAAGGCCTTGAACGCAATGATTTATCTTGGAGAAATATCGTAAGTGAAAAAGGTGACATGAATGAACCCGGATAACCTTGATATACTGGCATTTGGCGCGCATGCTGATGATGTTGAAATCGGCATGGGCGGCACAATTGCCAAATTTGCCTCTATCGGAAAAAAGATTGGAATATGCGACTTAACACGGGCCGAGCTTTCTTCCAATGGGACAGTTGAAATCCGTATAGAAGAATCGATGAAAGCAGCAGGCATTCTGGGGGTTAGTGTCCGGGAGACTCTTAATCTGCCTGACAGGGGCTTATTTTATAACCAGGAATACATAAAAAAGATCGCTGAAATGATCCGCAAATATAGACCTGCCCTTGTGTTTGCGCCATATATGGAGGACAGGCACCCAGACCACGGGCATAGTGCCCGCCTGGTGGAAGAAGCCGTCTTTTCAGCCGGAATCAAGAAATATGAAACAGGCGGCAATTTTGCTCCGCATAAGGTGAAAAGCCTGCACTTTTACATGATAAACGGCTTCCATAAGCCTGACTTCCTGATCGATATCTCTTCATTTATGGATAAAAAAATTGCAGGTCTCGAGTCCTATCAAAGTCAATTTACAAGAAGCCCAGGTTCATTTGATACACCGCTTGTCAACGGTTATATTGAAACTGTTGCAGCGAGGGAAAGCTTATTTGGAAAACAGGCAGGGGTGCAATATGCAGAGGGCTTTAAAGTGAAGAATCCCTTACTGGTAAATATGGATATATTCGGTGGAAAAATATGAGAAAAAAATTAAAAATAGGTATCACCTGCTATCCCACGGTGGGAGGATCAGGTGTTGTAGCAACAGAATTAGGGAAGATGCTTGCCGAAAAAGGCCATGAAATACATTTTATTTCATCAAGCCTCCCTTTTAGACTGAAAAGGATGTACCCCAATATTTTTTATCATCAGGTGGATGTCAATCAATACTCCGTATTTCAATATGCTCCTTACGATATCGCGCTGGCAAGTAAAATGGCGGAAGTGATAAAACGCGAGGGACTTGATCTGCTGCATGTGCATTATGCGATTCCTCATGCAGTCTGCGCGATTCTGGCAAAGCAGATGAGCGGTACAGACATTAAGATTGTTACCACCCTTCATGGAACAGATATTACAGTTCTCGGGTACGACCCATCCCTTACAGATGCGATACGTTTTGGAATCGAAAAGTCTGATGGAGTTACAGCTGTTTCCAAAGCTTTAATATCACAAACTTATGACCTGATCAAACCTGATAAGTCCATAAGAGCTGTTTATAACTTTATAGATGAAAGAATATACAGGAAAACCGATTCTCTTTATCTAAAAGAAGAATATGGCATAAACGCTGGTGAAAAGGTGATCATCCATGTATCTAATTTCCGCAGTGTAAAGCGGGTGCCGGATGTTGTGAAGGCCTTTGCAAAAATTTCTGCAGAAGTTCCTTCGAAGCTGCTGTTAGTAGGAGATGGACCGGAAATGAGCGTTATATGCAGACTGGTGAATGACCTGAAGCTTAAAGACAAGGTTTTGTTTTTGGGAAAGCAGGACAATGTGGAGGAGCTTTACAGCATCAGTGATTTAATGCTTTTATTATCGGAAAAGGAAAGCTTTGGACTTGTTGCTCTTGAGGCAATGGCATGCGGAGTGCCATGCATCGGTACAGATGTCGGTGGAATTCCCGAAGTAATCAGCCATGGTGAGACCGGCTATATTTGCACATTGGGTGATATAACTGATATCTCGCTAAAAGCAATTAAATTGCTTACTGATGAGAAACTGCTTGACAGGTTTTCTTCACAATCCATTTCGCTTGCAAAAGACAGGTTCAGTGCCGGCCGCATTGTCATTCAATATGAAGAGTTTTATTATGAACTTTTGGAAAAAGGTGACATTTGATGAATGAAGCTTTTGCAAAGGCAGTTCCTGTGCTCGAGAAGTTAGAGGCTGCAGGTTTTGAGGCCTATTTTGTAGGAGGCTCTGTCAGGGATTATATACTTGGAAAAGAAATTGCAGACGTCGATATTGCTACTTCGGCTACCCCGGAAGAAGTAAAAAACATATTCTCGAGAACACTTGATGTGGGTATTGAACATGGCACTGTGGTGGTTCTATATCATGGCATACCCTATGAAATTACAACCTTCCGAACAGAGGCTGAATACCTGGATTTTCGGCGGCCTTCAGAAGTGCAATTTATCAGATCACTGGAAGAGGATTTGAAAAGAAGAGATTTTACGATGAACGCGATTGCCATGGATAAAGAAGGGCTGCTTATCGATCCTTTTAACGGCAGGGGCGCTATAGAGGGGAAAAAAATTTGCACTGTAGGCAACCCTGCTGAGAGATTTACTGAAGATGCCCTTCGAATGATGAGAGCAGTCCGCTTTTTCAGCCAGCTGGCATTTGAGATTGATAAAAACACTTATGATGCTTTGGCATCCCTGTCACATTTACTTGAAAACATAGCAGTGGAAAGAAAGCTGGCAGAGTTCGAAAAGCTATTAGCGGGAACCGGCAGGATGAAAGCTCTTAAGGTCATTGCGGAAACAGGATTGTCTAATTATCTGCCAAAAATGTCAGGCTTCCAACAGGAATTAAAAGAAGCAGAAAATTATAATGCAGCAGATCTGACAGGAGATGAAATGTGGGCCTTTCTTGCGTATATCTTTAAGTTGGACGAGTCACAGGCTGAAGCTTTTCTGAAGAACTGGAAACTGCCTGTAAAGAGAACAAAAAAGATAGTGTCGATTATCAGCTGGATCCGGTACAGGGCCGAAAACCAGTGGGAGGCCTATTCCCTTTATCAGGCAGGGGACAAGTCCCTGAACGCTGAACGGGTCCGCAACGTAATCTTGCATGAGGACTCAAGCAGGGGAACAGACAGCCTGCTGAGTCAATATAATTCTCTGCCGATTAAAGAAAGAAGCGACCTTCAGCTTACTGGAGATCAGCTGATGGATTGGTTTGGCAAACCTCCTGGTCCCTGGATTAAAGCGGAGCTTGAAAAAACCGAAAAAGCAGTCTTGCGCGGCGAAGTGAGTAATAGTGATGAATCCATAAGGGAGTGGCTCATAAAGTGCAATCAGAAATCAGGAACAAATTGATTGATGCTTTTACGAAAAGCAATGAGGAATTTCTTTCAGGCCAGTATTTAGCTGACCTGATTGGATGTTCAAGAACGGCTGTATGGAAGCATATTGAAGAGCTGAGGAAAGAAGGCTTTGAATTGGAAGCGGTCAGAAGAAAAGGTTATCGGATAACAAAAACACCTGAAAAAGTTACCCCTGATGAAATCAGGCTTGGTCTGCAGACTGAAACCCTTGGACGCCAGATCCATCATGAAGAAAGTGTTGATTCAACTCAGAAGATTGCCCATCGCCTTGCATACGAAGGTGCGCAGGAAGGAACGGTGGTCATTGCGGAAGAACAGCTTTCAGGCAGGGGGAGAATGGACAGGAGATGGCACTCCCCAAAATCAACAGGCATATGGATGAGTGTTATTCTAAGACCGAACATTCCACCTCCGAAAGCTCCGCAGCTTACGCTGATTACAGCAGTGGCTGTTGTACAGGCAATTGAAGAGCTGACCGATTTAACACCGCAAATTAAATGGCCAAATGATATTTTGATGAACGGGAAGAAGGTTACAGGAATTCTGACAGAACTGCAGGCGGATGCGGACCGGATTATTTCTATTATCATAGGAATTGGCATCAATGTTAACCAGCAGCTTGATGATTATCCCGATGAACTTAAAGAAATTGCCACTTCATTATCCATTGAAAAAGGCGAAAAACTTTCAAGAGCTGAGCTGATTAAGATCCTGCTTGGCAAACTGGAAAGTCTGTATAAACTTTATTTAGAGAAGGGCTTTTATCCGATTAAGCTTTTATGGGAAAGTTATGCGGTCAGCATTGGCAAAAATCTTACGGCAAGGACGATTACCGGAAGCATATATGGCAAGGCCCTTGGAATAACCGAGGATGGGGTCTTGATGATTGAAGACAGCAGCGGGAAAGTCCATCACGTATATTCTGCAGACATTGAGCTGGATGTATAGAATGCCGGCCTGAAATTTTTTATAGCCAACTCAATTGCCTTTTTGATATACTTTTTATGGGCAGTATCCTTAACAGAACTGCACCTTTCTTAAGGAAACGCAAATATAATATATCTGCCTAGATCCAAAAAATGGACCGGGACAGAGGGATGAACTGATATATGAGCTAATGTAAAATCCTTCTGCCGACAGAAGGATTTTTTTAATGTTCTGTTTTTATAACTCATTATAGTTTTATTGCCTCTTCCTGCATAAGGAGGACGAATGATGAAGCAAACAACAGACTTTTTAAAAATGAAGGAAAATGATGAGAAAATTGTCATGCTGACCGCCTATGATTTCCCTGCTGCCAAACAGGCTGAAAAAGCCAACGTGGACATGATACTTGTTGGGGATTCGCTTGGGATGGTAGTGCTGGGCTATGATTCAACCGTTCCTGTTACGATGGAGGATATGATTCATCACGGAAAAGCTGTTAAACGAGGGGCACAACATACATTCATTGTGATTGACATGCCGTTTATGAGCTATCATTTGTCCGTAAAAGATACACTGTTAAATGGGGCAAGGCTCATTCAGGAGACAGGTGCACATGCTGTTAAGCTTGAAGGCGGTGATGAAGTCGCACAACAAATTGGTGCGTTAACAAAAGCAGGCATTCCTGTTGTTGCCCATCTCGGCCTGACACCACAATCCGTGGGGGTCCTTGGAGGCTATAAGGTCCAGGGGAAAAACGCTGAAGCAGCCAGAAAGCTGATTGATGATGCCAGGGAATGTGAGAGAGCCGGAGCCTTTGCTCTTGTCCTTGAGTGTGTTCCAAAACAGCTGGCAAGGCAGATCACGGAAGAATTGACGATTCCAGTCATTGGAATCGGGGCCGGCAAGGATACCGATGGACAGGTCCTTGTGTACCATGATGTATTAGGATACGGTGTAGATCGTGTTCCAAAGTTCGTGAAACAGTATGAAAATCTGAATCCGATTATCGGCGACAGCCTTACTAAATATTCCGATGAAGTGAAGAATGGAGCATTTCCTGATGATTCCCATTCTTTCAGGATGAAAGAGGAAGAGCTGCTGAGTCTGTATGGAGGAAAAGCATGAGAACGATTACTGATATAAGAGAAATGCAAAGGATTGCTTTACAGCTTAAGAGGGAAGGAAAAACAATCGGGTTTGTCCCCACAATGGGCTATTTGCATGAAGGCCATCTTTCGTTATTACAGAATGCCAGGAAAGAAAACGATGTTACAGTGGTCAGCATCTTTGTCAATCCGCTGCAATTTGGACCTAAAGAAGATTTAGCGACATACCCAAGGGATTTAGAGCGTGACAGCAGCCTTGCAGAGAAAGAGGGCTGCGATTATCTTTTTTTTCCTTCAGCAGAAGATATGTATCCTGCAGCACTGTCGGTAACGGCTAAGGTACAGGAGCGGACAGATGTTTTATGCGGAAAATCACGGCCCGGCCATTTTGATGGTGTTGCCACAGTTCTGATAAAACTGTTCAACATTGTTCAGCCGGATAAAGTGTATTTTGGGATGAAGGATGCCCAGCAGGTGGCTGTCGTTGACGGGCTTGTAAGAGATCTTAATATTCCAGTGGAGATTATCCCTGTTCAGACCGTCAGGGAAGAAGATGGTCTTGCTAAGAGCTCACGGAACGTGCATCTTCTGCCGGCAGAACGCGATCAGGCATCTGCTCTCTATAAAAGTCTTATAATGGCGGAGACTCTAATAGCTGAAGGGGAATACGATCCAGCGAGGATTCTCCGCAGCATCAGGGAATTTATTGAAAAAAACACAAGCGGAGAAATAGATTATATTGAGATTCTATCCTATCCAGATCTTAAACAGCTTTCCTGTTTGGAAGAGAAAATCATTATCGCTATGGCCGTTAAATTCAAAAAGGCCCGTTTAATAGATAACGCAATAATATCAGTGAAAAAAGAAAGCTAAGGGAGGAAGGCAGCATGTTTCGCACCATGATGAATGGCAAGATCCATCGTGCAACAGTAACAGAAGCCAATCTGAATTATGTTGGCAGCATCACAATTGATACGGACATTATTGAAGCGGTAGGAATGGCACCTAATGAAAAGGTTCAAATCGTTAATAATAACAATGGTGCTAGATTTGAAACCTATATTATCCCAGGGGAAAGAGGCAGCGGAGTAATCTGCGTGAATGGTGCAGCTGCACGTCTTGTTCAGGAAGGCGATATTGTCATTATCATTTCTTATGCTCTTGTTCCGGATGACAAGGTGCCTTATCATGAACCAAAGGTAGCCATAATGGACAGCAGCAATCGCATCGCTGACATGATACATGCAGAGCCTGAAAGTACAGTGCTATAATGTATTTTAACTAGAGCGGAACTCTTAAGGAGCTTCGGCTCTTTTTTATAATAGTCAGTGAATAAGGGACCTAAGCAGGTGGAAGAAAATAAAGAGAAAAAGGATTTGCCTTTTTCTTTTACCGTTTTTATGATACCTTTTGAATGACTGAATATAGAGGTGTTAGCCATGGGTAATAAATATGTTGTAGTGGATTTGGAAACAACCGGTAACGCCCCGAAAAAAGGCGATAAAATAATACAATTCGCTGCTGTGGTGATCGAAAACGGAATAATTACAGAGCAATATTCCTCCCTTATAAACCCGGAGCAATCCATTCCCCCTTTCATAGAAGAACTGACAGGTTTGTCAGATGAAATGGTAGAGAATGCCCCGCTTTTCTCGGAGATTGCCCCTAAAGTCCTGACTTTGCTCGAGGGTGCCTATTTTGTGGCTCACAATGTTTTATTTGATTTGTCCTTTTTACAGGAAGAATTGATTGAGGCGGGATATAACGGGTTTTACGGTCCTGTTCTTGATACAGTGGAGATGGCCAGAATTCTTTTTCCCACCGCAGATAGCTACAAATTATCGGATCTCGCACTCAGGGAAGGCCTTGATCATGAACGCCCCCATCAGGCTGACAGCGATGCATATGTTACCGCTGAGCTCCTGTTAATATTGTTAAACAAGCTTAAAAACCTTCCTCATACCACCATAGAACGGCTGCATAAGCTGTCTGGAGGCTTAAAAAGTGATCTGGATATATTATTGGACGAGCACATTTTAATTAATGAAAGCAAGATTGAGCAATTGGCAGATGACATTGAAGTTCACAGAGGTATTGCTTTAAAAAAAGGAACAGAACCACAGGAATCTGCAGGATCCGGACTTCAGGCCTTTCCTTTCCGTGAAGAGGAAAAACAGGCGTTGTTCGTTAAAGCTTTCCCGTCCTATGAAAAAAGGCAAGGCCAGTTTATCATGATGGATTCGGTTTATGAAGCCTTCAAAAATAAACAGCATGCATTAATAGAGGCAGGAACTGGTGTTGGTAAATCCCTGGCATACCTTGTTCCGGCGGCTTTACATGCAAAGGAGAGCGGCAGAACTGTCATTATCAGTACATATACAACACAGCTGCAGGAGCAGCTGCTTTCAAAGGATGTTCCTCTGCTGCAAAAAATGCTGTCATTCCCGCTTAGTACTGTATTGCTGAAGGGGAGAAGCCACTATATCAGCCTCGCGAGGTTCGTTCAAACACTAAGAGATGATGAAGATAATTATGATACAATCCTCAGCAAAATGCAGATTCTTGTATGGCTTCTGGAGACTGACACTGGTGATATTGATGAATTAAACCTGTCAAGCGGCGGGATGATTTACTGGAGCAGAATAAAGAATGATGAAACAGCTTTTTTGCAGGATAAGTCGTGGATATCGAGAGATTTTTATTTGAGGGCAAGAAAGGAAGCACAAAAGGCAGATATCATTATTACGAATCATTCACTGCTATTAACGGATCTTACAGCAAGTACTGCTATTTTGCCGGAATTCAGCCATGTGGTGATCGATGAAGGGCATCATTTTGTTAAGGCTTCCGGGAAACATTTCGGAAACAAGCTGGATTATTTATCAGTGCGGCTGATGCTTGGACAAATTGGAATGATGGAACAGAAACAGCTCTATTATAAGCTTGAGAAGCTGGTGGAAGAGAAAGCAGGGACACGGGATGATTTCATGCATTCTTTTGAAGTCAACCAATTAATAGCTGATATTCTTCATGAAATGGATGATTTGTTCAGAATAATAGCGATTTATGCTAAGAAGTACAATAAAGCCAAAAAAAGCGTAAATCGAATTTCAGTAAGATTTAATAATAGTACTGCCAATAAGGAAACGAAGGCTGTATTAGCGGGTGCCGAACGTTTTGGATTTATGCTTAAGGATTTAATCCAGGCGATAGACAGTCGTGTATGCGCAGTTTCAGCAATTAAATCGGTCCTGTCTCTTGAGGAAAAGGCATTAATGGAGGAAGTGGCTTCTATTTTGGATGATTTGCGGGATATGAAAGAAGACTTAAAGCATATCTTTCATTTGCCGGCCTCCGAATTTGTTGTATGGGTAGAAATGGATACACGCGCAGCACAAAATGCCACAACGGTTTATGCACAGCCAGTATCGGTTTCTGAATACCTTAAAGATCAATTCTTCAGCCGAAAGGAAAGTGCGGTCATTACATCTGCCACTTTATCTGTAAAAAATTCCTTTAGTTTTATCGTAAAAGAATTAGGTCTGGAGGAACAGCAATGCACTCTAAAGCAGATTCAATCTCCTTTTGATTATCAGAATCAGGTTAAACTAGTGGTTTCTGATGATTTGCCTGAAGTTAATGCAGTACCGCTCGAGGAGTATGTGGCCTCCATAACCGAGCATATTATTTCCATTGCGGAAGCAGCAAAGGGAAGAATGCTGATTCTTTTCACTTCGCATGAAATGTTAAGGAAAACCCATGAGCTTATTAAGGAATCAGGATTTCTGGAGGACTATGCTATCATCGCCCAGGGTGTGACAAGCGGGAGCAGGTCAAGGCTAACGAGAAATTTCCAGCGTTTTGATAAAGCCATCCTCTTAGGGACAAGCAGCTTTTGGGAAGGTGTGGATATCCCGGGTGAGGATCTTTCCTGTCTTGTTATTGTAAGACTGCCTTTTTCACCGCCTGATGAACCAATGGCACAGGCAAAAAATGAGCAAATTGCCAATAAAGGAAAAAACCCGTTTTCCGAATACTCATTGCCCGAGGCAATTATCCGCTTTAAGCAGGGTGTAGGGAGATTAATCAGAACAAGTTCCGACAGGGGAGTCATCGTGATATTTGACCGGAGAATCATCACCTCAAGATATGGGAAAGCATTCCTGGATTCCATTCCTCCCATTCCTGTCGAGAAAAGCCATATTGATGAAATTGTTGATTTGATTAATAATTGGCTATAAACGTTTTGTGTATTTTCACTTTCATTCCTTTATGATGAACAAAGGTCTGTAATGCAGGATAAATTTAGATGATTAACACATTATAAATTTGTTGGGTTTTAATTTTAAATGGCTATTTGTGATATGTAGCTTTTTCATAACTTAGTTAATTTGCTGAGTTGATCTTCGCTGTGGACACTTGATCCTCGAAAATGCTGACGCATTTCCTTCGTGCGGTGTTCAATCTAGGAAGCTTATTCAATGTCCTGCGGGAGGAGAGGGAAGTGTGAGACCCCGCAGGCGAAGCCGAGGAGGCTCGCATTCCTCCCCGCGGGTTCGCTGCGTGCCTGGAGCGGAAATCAACGGGCTAAATTCATTAACCAAAAACAACAATCTTTGAAAAGAGCCTTTTAAATAAACCCTCAGTCTGCTTTTGTTTCAATGTAGGAGGATGGAAAGATGAACGTGCTGTTCGCCTTTATGCTGCTGTTTGCGAATTGGTATTACATACCGAAAGATTCACCGGCAGTTCCTGTTAAAGTGGAAAGCATTGACCTAAAACTAAAAAATGATGAACTGGCTATTACGTTTTTTTCTCTATCGGATGGCGAGTCTGCCTTAATTCATCATGGAAATGACGAAAAAATCCTCATTAACACCGGTGGGCAGGGAACTGAGGGTGAATTAAGAAAGCTTCTTGAATTATATGGCGTTAATCAGATTTCAGCAGTCATCCTGACAGATGAAGAATTATATAATAAGGCAAGCCTTAAATGGCTTATTAAAAACTTTGGGGTAAGGGAAATTATAGCGAATGAATCTGCCCTTTCAGAACTGAAGTCTGAAAAAGGAATAAGTGATCTCGATTGTCATGCCTGGAAACAAAATGCGAAGCAGCAGCTTTTTCCGGGATTACATGCAGAAGTTTTATACGAAGGCAGTGACCTGGGGGAAGGAATGGATATTTCTTTTATATTCCAAAGACATCGGGTATTGTTTATGAACTCGACAAGTCCGGAAGCCAAAGAATTTCTTATGAAAAAAAAGTTATCAAATGTTAATATTGTTAAACTTCCTGCGTTTGGAGGGAATGGCTCTATATCAGAAGAGATGATTAAACATCTGGATCCCCAGATCGCTATTCTTTTTTATAGACCATCCATAAAACATGATTCAGATCTGTTTCGGCTGTTAAATGATGCCTGGGTTGATGTATATTATACAAGAAAGCACGGTACGGTCACCATCAAATTTACAGACGTTAATTATGAGCTATTCACGATTTTCCCGGATGAGGAGTTCAAATAAACAGAAAATGAACCTTCATGAAAAATTCCCAGGGAAGATTTTGTGAAGGCAATTAATTTTTGGCGGCTAATTAATGTAACTCAGCTAAGTTCCTGCCTTTTGAAAAGGCAGGAAACGAAAAAGCTGCGCTTATGGCGCAGCATGACGTGGTGGACCAGAAGAAAATTTGTATTGTTTTAATACCAGTTGATCATTTCTGCTGTTATACTGTTACTGAGAATTATTTCTTTGTAAAATTAGTTTAACCTTAACGGTTGGGTATATAAGTTACAAATATTGTAGAGGCTGAGGAGGAATTCCAGAATGGAAAGCAAAATTGAGGTTTTATCTACGGTGAAGATCCAGCATAGCCCGGATCTGTATAAAATTGTTGATGCACTGAATAGAACGTTAAAAGAAAAAGACTTGATGTTCGGTTTGGCGCTTGATCAGGAAGACCAAAATAAAGCGATTTTTACGATTTATCGTACATAAAAGAGTGATTGAGACATGAAAAAAATTTTATGGGGTATCATTATTCTGCTTGTCATAAGCATTGGAGCAGGCTCTTTCATTTACTTAAACAGCACGAAGCCAGTGAGGGCAGCAGAATCAAAGGCAGTTGAGATTGCAAAACAGGAAACGGATCTTTCTGAAGCTGAAGATTTCAATTTATATCATGGAACAGAGACCTTCTATGTGATTGAAGGCAAAGACCATGATGGTACAAGCATATATGTCTGGATTCCGGAAAAAAAGGGAAAAATCGTCTCACTGAAGCAATCTGATGGAATTTCCAAAAATGAAGCCATTAACAGGCTCAAGCAAGAGAAAAATGCTGCTGAGATCGTGTCTGTTCGGCTGGGAATGGAGAAAAATATTCCATTATGGGAAATTCATTACCGTTCCGGCAGTAATTTAATAAATTATTACTATATAGATTTTAAAACAGGGGAATGGCTGAAAAAAATTGAAAACCTGTAGCCTAAGGCATTCACCGCCACAATGCAGGAGAAAATCGGGAGGAAGCAAGCAATGGAGATTCAATTGGCACAAAGAGTAAAAGCATTAACACCATCAACAACTCTGGCAATCACTGCTAAAGCAAAAGAGCTAAAGGCCCAGGGACATGATGTTATCGGATTGGGAGCAGGCGAGCCGGACTTTAATACGCCACAGCATATCATTGATGCTGCCGTGAAATCAATGAATGAGGGTCATACAAAATATACACCATCGGCAGGGCTTCCAGCATTAAAGAAAGAAATCGCAAACAAGTTTAAAAAAGATCAGGGACTTGAATATGATGCTTCACAAATCATCGTAACCAATGGGGCAAAGCATGGCTTATATACACTGTTCCAGGTCTTGCTGAATGAAGGGGATGAAGTCATTATCCCAATTCCATATTGGGTCAGCTATCCTGAACAGGTTAAACTAGCCGGGGGTGTTCCTGTTTATGCAGAGGGAAGAGAAGAAAATGGCTTTAAAATCACTCCGGAACAGCTGGCCAAAAGCATAACTGATAAAACCAAGGCTGTTATTATCAACTCTCCAAGCAACCCGACAGGCATGCTTTATTCTGCAGAGGAATTAAAGGAGCTTGGAGAGGTATGTTTAAAGCATAATGTTCTGATTGTTTCTGATGAAATTTATGAAAAACTGGTTTATGGCAGCCATCAGCATACTTCAATTGCTGAGCTTTCACCTGAGCTTAAGGAACAAACCATTATAATTAACGGGGTATCTAAATCTCATTCTATGACAGGCTGGAGAATTGGATATGCTGCAGGCAATAAAAGTATTATCAAAGCCATGACCAACCTTGCCAGCCACAGTACATCCAACCCGACAACAACAGCACAATATGGCTCAATCGCTGCATATGCCGGGCCGCAGGATACACTAGAAGAAATGAGAGAAGCATTCGAACATCGACTAAACGTTATCTATGATAAATTAATCAGCATTCCGGGTTTTACCTGTGTAAAGCCACAAGGTGCATTTTATCTGTTTCCTAATGTAAAAAAGGCAGCAGAATTGACCGGATTTGCGAGTGTCGATGAATTTGTGGAGGCTCTTCTGGAGGAAGCGATGGTTGCAGTCATTCCTGGATCAGGTTTTGGCGCTCCGGATAATATCCGTTTATCCTATGCAACTTCTCTTGAGTTATTAGAAAAGGCAGTGGAACGGATGCGCGGATTTGTTGAAAGAAACTTAAAATAATAGTAAAACGGGAAAGCCGGATCGTATCCGGCTTCCTTCTATGTTTTCAGCCTAATTAGAGCGTTTACTAATTTACTGTTATTGCTTGTCAATGTGCTTGAAGGTATAATATATAGCGATACATAAGAAGTGATTGCTTAGATTTTTTTGGAGGGAACTTAAATTGATAAAAACAACAATTTCTCAAGTTCATAAATATGTTGACCAGGAAGTTACTATTGGTGCTTGGATTGCCAACAAGCGTTCAAGCGGGAAGATTGCGTTTTTGCAGCTGCGCGATGGTACAGGATTTATTCAAGGTGTTGTAGTAAAAGCGGAAGTGCCGGAGGAAATCTTCCAAGGTGCTAAATCAGTCACTCAGGAATCTTCCGTATATGTGACGGGCAGAATCCAGAAGGACGAGCGTTCTCCTTTCGGATTTGAAATGCTGGTTACAGGCCTTGAAGTTCTTCATCAGGCTGTCGATTATCCTATTACGCCAAAAGAGCATGGAACTGAATTCCTTATGGATAATCGCCACTTGTGGCTTCGGTCCCGCCGTCAGCATGCAGTCATGAAAATCAGAAATGAAATTATCCGGGCAACTTATGAGTTTTTCAATGAGCAAGGGTTTTCCAAGGTTGACCCGCCAATTCTGACGGGCAGCGCACCGGAAGGAACGTCCGAGCTTTTTGCGACCAAGTATTTTGATGAAGATGCTTATTTATCCCAAAGCGGCCAGCTTTATATGGAAGCAGCTGCGATGGCTCTTGGAAGAGTATTTTCATTCGGCCCGACTTTCCGTGCTGAAAAATCGAAAACCCGCCGTCATTTAATCGAATTTTGGATGATTGAACCTGAAATGGCTTTCTGCGAATTTGATGAAAACTTAAAAGTTCAGGAAGAATATGTTGCTCATATTGTTCAGTCCGTACTTAAGAATTGTTCAATTGAACTTAAAACACTTGGCCGTGATACAGAGAAGCTTGAAAAAATTACAGCTCCATTCCCTCGCATAACGTATGATGAAGCAATTAAGTTTCTTCAGGAAAAGGGCTTCGATGATATTCAGTGGGGGGACGACTTTGGAGCACCGCATGAGACTGCAATTGCAGAAAGCTATGATAAGCCAGTCTTTATCACGCACTATCCAACTTCACTGAAGCCTTTCTATATGCAGCCGGATCCTTCAAGAGAAGATGTTGTACTATGTGCCGACTTGATTGCACCTGAAGGATATGGAGAAATCATCGGCGGCTCTGAGCGGATACATGATTATGACCTGCTTAAGCAGCGCATTGATGAACATAAATTAGATTTGGATGCTTACAAGTGGTACTTGGAGCTTCGCCAATATGGTTCAGTGCCTCATTCAGGATTTGGCCTTGGGCTTGAAAGAACAGTTGCCTGGATCAGCGGCGTCGAGCATGTACGTGAAACAATTCCGTTCCCTCGATTATTAAACCGCCTATATCCATAATAAAAAGTGAATGAATAAATTAAGCAAAAATCCGCCTCCCGCGGATTTTTTGCTTCTTCTAGTTTCGTTAGAACATTCAGAAGAAGGCAGTCAAGCTGAATCTTCATGGAAAAGTTACCGTTTTTTCAACTCACTTTGGTCACTATGTTCATGATATACTGAGAAGGAGGTGTCCCGAATGTCTAAAAATAGTTTATTAAAATGGCTGCAGGAAGGTAATATTTCAATACCTGGAGTCCTGCTTTCACAATATAAAGAAATGAATTTGAATGAGCATGAACTCGTCCTGATACTTCATGTAATTTCCTATATTGAACATGGAAATAAATTTCCCACCCCTGTAGAATTATCTTCCCGAATGACCATTTCTGTGGCTGAATGTACAGAAATGCTAAGAAAATTAATCCAAAAAGGCTTTATTGATATTAAAGATAGCTACTCTGCCGATGGAATCAGATATGAAAGTTACCATCTTGATCCGCTTTGGGAGAAGCTCATTGATCAGTTTCTGCTCAGCGGTAAAAAAGAGGAAGCTGCTAAGATGCAGCAGGAGGAAACAGATCTTTATACCTGCTTTGAAAGGGAGTTTGGCAGGCCGCTTTCACCTTTTGAATGTGAAACACTTGCTCTTTGGATGGATGATGACCACCATGATCCCCATATTATAAAAGCTGCCTTAAGAGAATCTGTCCTTTCCGGTAAACTGAATTTCAGATATATAGACAGGATCCTTTTTGAATGGAAAAAGAACGGCATAAAAACGATTGAACAGGCTAAAAGCTATGGGAAAAAATTCAGGCAGAATCAAGCACAGCAAAGGACAAAGAGGGAGGATACTCCGTCACAGACAACGAAATCTGTTCCCTTTTATAATTGGCTTGAACAGTAAGCAGGCACTGCTGCCCGAAAAAATAATGAAGATAGTAAGTTGGTGATTTCTTTGTTAAATAAAACACAAATTAGACACTGCCTTGATGCAATGGGAGAAATGTTCCCGGAGGCACATTGCGAATTGAATCATTCCAACCCGTTTGAACTGGTCATAGCAGTGGCACTGTCTGCACAATGTACTGATGCACTGGTTAACAAAGTGACAAGGAACCTGTTCCAAAAGTATAAAACCCCCGAGGATTACCTGAATGTTTCCATAGAGGAGTTGCAGGAGGATATCCGCTCCATTGGTCTTTATCGAAACAAAGCCAAGAATATCCAAAAGCTATGCAAATTGCTTCTCGATGAATACGGAGGGGTAGTGCCGCGAGACAGAGACGAGCTGACAAAGCTTCCCGGAGTAGGCCGCAAAACAGCTAATGTCGTTGTCTCAGTGGCTTTTGGGATGCCTGCCATTGCGGTTGATACTCATGTTGAACGAGTCAGCAAAAGGCTTGGTTTCTGCCGCTGGAAGGACTCTGTACTGGAAGTTGAAAAGGCATTGATGAAGAAAGTGCCGATGGATGAATGGTCAGTTACACATCATCGTATGATCTTTTTTGGAAGATATCACTGTAAGGCACAAAAACCTCAATGTGAAATATGCCCGCTGCTCGATTTATGCCGGGAAGGCAAAAAACGAATGAAGGTGAAGCAGGCAAAATGACCGGAGAAATCGTCATACCTGTTAAAGAACAATTATGCCATTCCCTGTTTTATAAAAGGGGTGATTCAGTGGCTGTAAACCAAGAATCTCTTTTCGCTTACCAGCCCCTGCCGCCCTTTTTATACGAAGCGGCTTTTTATGCAGGTATCCCTGCAGTAAGACCTTGGGAAAACAATGCTAATTATATTCCGGTTTTGTTTGATGAGTGGGCAGGACAGAAGAATCTCCTTGGTATGCACTTCACAAACCGGGACCGGAAAGCTGCTTTAGATCCGATGAAAGTATCTTTGGGATTGTTTTTACAGATGCTCTATTGGACAAACGGGAAGCCGGTAAACCTTTTGTCCGATTCCGGAGAGTTGTCAATAAAGCCAGTGAATAGTAAAGAACGGCTGGATTTCATTTTTGCACGTCCGGCTTTTTATCATTCTTACATACAGCTGTCTGAACTTATAGCTGAAATGGAGAAGCAATATATGAGGATGCTGGCATTAGAAAAAATGAAGAAAAAGCGCTGATTCAAAACTGAATCAGCGCTTTTTTATAAGCTTTATTTAATTACGGCCGCCACTGGATTCAGATCCGTTGTCGGAATCTCCTCCGGTGTCGCCGCCAGTCCCGCCAGTTTCAGTTCCAGTTCCTGCTCCGGTACCTGTATCGCCATCTCCAGTACCTGTATCGCCATCTCCGGAACCTTCACCATCACCGTTTCCGGCTCCTTCACCGTCTCCAGTACCTGTATCGCCATCTTCGGAACCTTCACCATTACCATTTCCAGAACCATCGCCATCCTGGTTTCCGTCCTGGCCGCCTTCACCATTTTGATTGTCCTGATCTTCCTGTTCTTCTTCTTCCGTTCCTTCCTGCCCTTCATCTTCCGTTTCATCTTCTTCGATGAGACTTGGGTCAGGGATTTCTACTTTTACAGAAGCAGGATCACTTTGCTGGTCACCGTTAAATGCTGTTACTTTAAAGGTATACACAGCACCTGGCTGAGGGTTGGCAATTTTTAAGCCTTTTTCTGAAGTAACGCTAAGCTGCTGATCTCCGCCTTCATTTACGGATACAGTCACTTCAAATTGAGTGCCTTCTGCGTCTTCCGGGTAATTCCATGATAATGTGATCTCATTTGCATCCTGGTCAAAGTTCGCTGACAGTCCAGAAGGGGAGTCCAGTTTATCAAACTTCTCGGACACTTGTGTCGGAGCATTGCCTTTTACAGCGTACTCATAAATGATTTGCTCCTTAGGTGTGTACTGGCTTGCCAGTTTGGCAGGATTGCTGCCTTTTTCAATGGCTACCTTCTCTACAGAGTTAGGGGCCTTGAAGTCTTCCGTTTCTTTTCCTTCTGAAACATGTGCCATTAAGCTGCTGAAAAGCTTTTGAGCAATTTTTTGCTCATCGCCGGCCGGGATGTAATTTTTTCTATCCTGATAGCCGGTCCAGACAGCTGCTGTATAATTAGTTGTATAGCCTGCAAACCAGGCATCAGGCACGGCACCTTGAGGTATTCCAAATTCCTGTTCCTGTTCATCCGTATAGTTTGTAGTCCCTGTTTTCCCTGCAACAGGCAATCCAGGTACATCAGCCAGACGGCCCGTTCCGTAAGAAGATTTAACTACACTTTTCAGCATGTCACTGATCATAAATGCTGTATAATCCTTCATCACTACTTCAGATTCAGGTTTCAAATCAAGCTTCGTGCCGTCACGCATTTCAATTTGCTTGATGGCATGTGGTTCAGTGTAGAAGCCATTATTACCAAATGCACTGTATGCACCGGCTACCTGAAGAGAAGAAACCTCATAAGCGCCGATAGAATAGGACTCATACATCTCTTTCATTGGAATGCCTAATTTATTGGTGAATTCCAATGCTTTATCAGTCCCGACTTCCTGAAGTGTTTTCAGAGCCGGAATGTTGCGTGAGCGGGCAAGGGCCTCACGCATGGACATAGGACCCATGTGTTTTCCATCCCAGTTATTGATTTCTGTACCTCCGGAATATGTGTGAGGTTCATCAACTATTGTCTGGTAAGTTCCCCATTTTAGATATTCGATTGCTGGTCCATAATCGACAATTGGTTTAAAGGTTGAACCGGCATGTCTTTTTTGATCCACGGCAAAGTTAAAGCCGCGTTTTACTTCCTGATTGCGTCCTCCTCCGATTGCTCTGATTTCCCCAGTTTTGGTATCAAGCAGGGTGATTCCTGCTTGGAATTCGTCATCTGGATACGCTACTGCTGCATCAGTGTTTAAAATGTTTTCTACGTGTTTCTGTGCATTTGGATCGAGTGTCGTATGGATTTTCAGCCCGTCAGAATATGGGTTAAGATCCGGGTATTTTTTTTCGACTTCGTCCAAGACAACATCGATGAAAGAATCATATTTTGATTCGTTTGTTTCTCTTTTTTCTTCAGCCACAAGAGTAGATTCCACAGGAACCTTTTGGGCTGCTTCCATTTCTTCTTTTGTAATAAAACCATGCTGATTCATCAGTGAAAGGACAATATTTCTCCTTTTCTCTGCTTTGTCAGGATGATCAAAAGGATTATAATTGTTCGGGCTTTGCGGCATGCCGGCTAAGAGGGCAGCTTCATGCAGTTCCAGCTCACTAAGTTCTTTACCGAAGAAAATTTTCGATGCCGTTAATACCCCATGGCCTTCAGACATATAAATCTTGTTTACATACATTTCAAAGATTTCCTGTTTTGTATACTTGCGTTCAAGCTGGAAGGCAAGCCAGGCTTCCTGGGCTTTTCTGCTAAGCGTTTTTTCATTATTCAGGAAGGAGTTCTTTACCACCTGCTGGGTAATCGTACTTGCCCCTTCAGAACCAAATCCGCGCGTAACATTTGCGATAACAGCACCGCCTAAACGGATTAAGTCCATTCCATTATGTTTATAAAAGCGGACATCCTCAGTTGCTAAAAAGGCGTCTTCCACAAGTTTTGGAATGTCTTCATATGCGACATAATCCCGGTTTTCCGAGCCTACATCTGTAATGAATTCGCCCTCCATATCGTAAATCTGTGAAGAAATGGGATCCTTCAGCAATTTTTCATCAAGCTTTGGTGAGTCTTTCACCATAAATGCAAAAGCGCCTGCTCCTAAGAGCATTCCAGCAATTCCGAGGGCAATTAAAATAAGGAAAATACGTTTAAAAGTGCCTGTGCCTTTTTTCTTGCCCTTCTTTTTAGGCTTGGATTGCTGTTTGCGGCGCTCCTCCCTTGATTGATATTTTTCTGTCATATCTATGTTCATCCTTTCTGACAATGGAACTGTAAATTAATTATTTAAGGGTATAAAGATAATCTATTATCTTAATATAGTCAATTCTGGGCTGAAATCCAAGCGGAATGTAATGGCCATTCATTTCAATTTCACCCTTGGTGATTGATTTTCTCCCCCCATCCTTCATTCTCTCCCAATATGAGAGCAGATGATGTGCCTCTAACAGGAAAACTTCTTCGGTAGCCGAGAAGCGGAGGAGGACGAAACAAATCCCTTTCTGGGCTAAAACTTTCTCCATGTGCTTTACCTGGTGCTCATGAAAATTCTTTAAAGGGAAGGAGGTCGTGTTCTGGGTTTCTTTTGCTTCAAAATCAATATACCTGCCTTTATACACACCATTATAATCAGTTGTTGATGCTTGTTTGAAATAAGCTTCTTTAATAACGGCTGCACTTCTCTTTGGATAATCGACCTGTACGATTTGAACAGGCGTGGGCTTTTTATGAATAGTGGCTATTCCATGTTCCAAATAGAATTCATTGGTTTCATTTATATCTTCCTCCAGTGTCATTCCGCGATTGCTGTATGTCCATTTCTTCTCTGGAGTCAGTTTTTTGGCGCTATTAGCAGGCGGGGTATATCTCCTGCCATTAGGATAGTGGAAATTCATGCATTCACCTCATTTTAAGCTACTCCCTATGATAACAAAAGTACGCATGATTTGGTTGAATAAAAAGTTCTAAATAACAAAGTATATAGGAAACTCCAGTTAAGCAGTATTTTCCGGTTTTGCCCGGATGCTGCCTGATGCCCAAATATAGAACATTCATTTTCTGAGGTGAATTGCGGTGTTTCTTTCTGGGAAATTCCTGAACAGACATGAAAAAAAGGAACAGGCAATAAAGGATCATATTATGAAAATGACAGCCAAATATAACATGGACAATATCTCGAGAACGGAAGCTTATTTTCATTTTTACAAAAAGCACCCTGAAATACGCTGGGCGTTCCTGGCCTCCATGGTATCCCGTAATGCCGGCTGGAATATGTGCGATCTTGAAGGAAGCTGTTTTCCTAAATTGATAGGAAAGAAATTCAGGGATATGCTTTATATTACATATGAAAGGGCCAATTGGCTGATTTTTCAGGATGCATTTCCCCAGCTGCTCCTCTATCATTATTCGACGAAACTAAATAGGCCAATGTTTCATTTATTAAAAACTTTTCATGTATCGGCCTTTATGGAAAAGGAGTGGCTGTATTTCTGGAAAAATAGAAATAAAAAGAGATTAATGATTTCACTGATTATTAACGAACAAAATGTTATTCAAGAGCCTGTAATGGAGCATTCTATTTATAAAAATAAAGTTTTTCATACATTGCTTTTTTCCTTTCAGGATTATCTTCATTTTAGTTCAGTCATCTTCCCTACTTGCAAAGGGGAATTATACGGGGCGAGTGTTAATGGTTTCCGCTCTGTGTCCAAAAGAATTGATCTTGGAAAACGGCTGGCAGAAATATTATTTGACACAAGTTATTATGACGACGTGTATGAATTTGCTTTTAACACGGTTCATACTGGTTCAAGGCATGATTATGAGAAATACTTTAAGGGAAGAAAACGGAGAACTACCCCTTTCTTACGCTGTACATACCCAATAATCACTCATCACATACATCAATTTACTGATTGGTCTGTCAAAAAACGCATAAAGAGTAAATGGACATCAGAATCGGTTGTCCTAAAACATCCCGTCCATATTAAAAAATGGTATTTGCATAAGCAGGACCAGCTTCACAAGGCTGCCAAGCTGGGAAAAATATTTCGCTCAATTTGTTAACAGAATAAAACTGCAAACAAAAAAGCAAGGAGTTCCTTGCTTTTTTGTGTCTGCATCCAGCTCCAGCGCCTGCTCCCTCGAGGTCAGAAGCCAACCCTCTTCCGCTTTTGTTCTATTAAGTTGAAGGGCGGTCAGGACCTTCAAGCTTTTTATTGCCATAGCCTGCTTTTGTTTCTTCCAGCTTTTTTGGCTGAACTTTATTTTGTTTTTCTTTTTTTGCCATAACATAACACCTCCGTTCATTAGTTTGTTCAATGATGTTATTTTCATTCTTAGGAGGCTGTCGAAACCTTGCCGCTTCTATGCAAATAAGTACTTTCTTTGGCGAATCACTTCTAGTTTTGTCATGCATGGAGGAAACCTTCTGGGAAGATAGAATTTATGTAGGCACAAAGCAAATTTTCACTGTATCCTTCATTGTATTTATGGCAGATGGCAAGGGGAAAAAGAAATCGGGAGGTTTTTTGAATGCAGGGAAAAATGGTAGAAAAAGATGAATTGCTGGCCATGCTTTCAGAAATATATGATCAGCTTGAAGAGCTTGAAAATGTACTGGAGTCTAATTTGTCAGGACTTCGGCAGGATTGGTATTATGAACAGTCAGAAAAAATAGAGGCTTGTGAAAGCAGGCTCGAAGTGATTGAAGAAGATATGACGGCAATCAGGTCTGAGGCAGACAGTATAGAGAGCGCAAAAAGATCGGCACGAATGAAGCTTGAACTCGGCTTCTAAGTGGAATAGAATAGCAGTATCCTTCAGTAGCTAAAATTGACTAGCTACTTTTATTTTTGGAGATGAAGCCCATGGTAAATGAAAATTCCCTGCTGCAAATGACAGAAATGCTGCTTGAATATGTGGAGATCTCGGACAGCAGGTATAAACAGGCTAAGGAATCAGGTGAAAAGGGTGATTTTTATAATGAAGTCAAACCTTTTGCTGATGAGGTTAAATCCATAAATGACAGATGGAAAGAAGAAGCCCGGGAGTGGGTTAGCATTCATAAACCACGAAATCTTTATTCACAGCAGATTGAATCTGCTTCTGAACATATTGAAATGGTTTCCATTCAGGCATTTTTTCCTGAAACAAGCAGAACCAGATTTATTAATTATGTTAATTCGGCTGTGTATGTGTTAAAGCAGTTGATAATATTATTAAGTGATGAAAAAAAGGGAACCTGAATCAGGCTCCCTTCATTAAATTCTTATGCATTTACTGAATCCTGGAGGGTATTATCTCTGTAGCTTTCTGGAACGGCCGCTCCTTGAGCTTCGAGCTCACGAACGAGATTTCGATAATCTGTACTGGAAATTTCATTATGGATATAGGCCTTTTTAGCAAAATCCAATAATTCATTAACATTTTCAGGAGTATACTCCCGCAGCTGATGAAACTTCATTTGTAGTTCGTGAACATTCATGATATTGCCTCCTCTAGAATAGATTCGCGGAGAAATTTCTTCCCCGCATTCCGGTAAATGAAAAAGCGGACAAGAAACAATTTGTTTTTTATATCCTAACATGAAAATTTATTTTTCATCGTTTTTAAAAAAATCAAACTTCCGACATCTTTCATCATAGTTAGACAAAATCGGAAAGCGCTTCCTTTTTTACTCATATTTTACTCCTTTCACATTCTGGGCAAATCATTCATATATTGTAGTGGTGATAATAAGAAAGCTATTGCCTGATATTATCGCTAATATACTTATCTTATTGAATGGGGAGGATGTTTGCCCATGTTTGGCGGAGTAATGAATAGAACGAACCATATACAGCCATACGGCCATTTAAATCAAAATGTATACTTTGATCCATTTTATATGGGGCCCAATGGCCAATATTATATGAGGCAGCAGCCATTGCAGAATTATAACCAAGCTGCCGAACAGTATAATCCTTATTATTCGCCTTTTAACATGGAATACCAGCAGCCGCAGCAAATGACAGGAATGCCGCAGAGTTTTCCGCACCAGCCCTATCCGCAGCAAAATTTTGATTCCGGATATTACTCACATACAGGATCAAAAAATGCAGGGATTTTTCAGAATCCGCTAGAATCTGAAGATTATTATGGAAATCAGCCAAGTAAGCCAGCTGCTCCGCAAATGCCATACATGAATCCATATCCAAAGCAATCCTTCATTCCAAAACAGCCATCTGGCGTGCAAAGCATTATGAATTCGTTTAAAGCCCAGGACGGATCACTGGATCTTAATAAAATGGTAGACACAGCAGGCCAGATGATGTCTGCAGTCACACAGGTATCATCCATGGTTAAAGGGATTGGCGGAATATTTAAAGCTTAAAGGATCATGGCCGCACCGGCCTTTTTTTTATGTTTTAAAAAATCAGACTTGAAAAAAGATTAAATATATTTAAAAATAGAATAGCCGGTCTATTTTTAAATATATATAGGAAATATTAGCTATGAGAATTTAATTGTTATGATTGGCGAAATTTAGACAAAAGTGAAAAAATAGAAAAATGACTCTTAGTCATAAAAGGGGGGTTACTATGGTTCGTGCTGTGCAGCAAATTTTTATTATATTTGTATTAATTTTATTTCTTGCAGCTCTGCCAAAGATTATATCTGTTGATCCATTGAGCGGGAGTCTACACTGGAGCTTCGAAAGTCTGCCGCATATTTATGGAGATTTTATTTCTGAAATAAGCAAGGGAAGCCTTGGTACCTATGAGCTTGGGATGCAGACACGTCCTATAGCCGGGGACATTGCTGATAACTTTTTTACCAGCCTGCTGATCGTATTGGTTGCTGTAAATGCATCCTTAATTATAAGTCTAATTTTCGGAGTGTTTATCAGCCGCTTCAGGCTTACTAAGCTTTTTGGGGCTTTCATGAATATTCTTGCGGCCATACCTGACTTTATCATCATTGTGATGTCTATGATTCTTGCCGTTAAAATATATAAAATGACCGGTATCAGGGTGATTTCACTCAGACCGGATGGAGGAGCTCTCAACACATGGTTTCCCACAGCGCTTGCAGCGATTGCCCCGACGCTATATTTATTTAAGCTCGTGTCGGTCAAATATTATCAGACAAGCGGGGAGGATTATATTAAGACTGCAGTTGCTAAAGGAATGGGCTTAAATTACATAAATTTTCAGCATGTCTTCAAAAATTTAGAGCCATTTATCAAATCTGAACTTGTCAAAGTGATTTCCCTGGCTATTGGCAATCTCTTTATTATTGAATATATTATGAATGTTTCCGGCATAACAAAATTTATTTTTCAGAGCAGCGGGGTTCAGCCGATTGCAATCGGCTTGTTTGCCATGCTTTTGATTTCTTTAATTGTCTATATTTCTAATAGACTCATATTCTATCTGTTTAAACGGGGTTTTATCTATGAATAAGCTGTTAAAAATAAATTACTCCTTAATTATCGGAACTGTTATGGTTTCCGGCTTGCTTTTTTTCAGCATTTTCGGGCCTATTCTTGCACCGCATTCGTTAACATCGGTTTTAGAAACACAATATACTAACGGGAAGGTTCTGGCACCGCCATTGGAACCTTTTGAATCCTCTTCCTATCCGCTGGGCACCGATAAATGGGGCTATGATATTTTATCCATGATTTTATATGGATTAAGGTACACTGTTTTTATTGCAGCTGCTGTGACTGTTATAAAAATGGCATTTGGAACAATCATCGGTTTGTATGCGGGCACCTTAAAAAGGACGCCAGGCTGGCTGATTGCTTTCGAAAATGCATGGAGCTATGTACCGCTTTTTCTGATCCTGTATTTTTTTCTTGCGCCAATAAGCTTCAACAGTAATCTTAAGCAAAATGTGTTAATTGTCTATTTTATAGTCATTGCGTCAGTCATCAGCATTCCAAGCATTGTGTCTTCTGTAAGGCTTAAAACCGCTCAGTTATATAAGTCTGTTTATATTGAAGCTGCAAAAGCCCTGGGGGCCGGAAAACACCGTCTGATCTGGAAGCATATTTTTCCTCAGTTAAAGGAAACGTTCCTAGTAATGTTTATACTTGAAATTGTCTACGTAATCGCCCTTATGGGCCAGCTGGCACTTTTAAATATCTTTGTCGGCGGAACCATTATGAGATATGACCCCATCATCTACCTGTCAGCAACAAAGGAGCTGGCGGGATTGGTTGGCCAGGCAAGATTAAATATTTATGGCAATACCCATATATTAATTGCACCATTAGCGGTCCTTTTGCTTGCAACTGTGTCTTTCAGTCTGCTGGCAAATGGACTGAAGAACCGCTTTCAATCAAACTATCAGCGTACTCCCTGGATTAAGACTGGGCATGAGCCATTAATACAGCCTTCCAGAAAACAATATGGCCGAAAAAAGAAATTCTGGTCATTCTCCGGCCCTAAAGCAGGCTTCGCTGCATTAGTCGTTGCTTTTGCAGGTGCAGGTGTCTATGTTGTGGCTGCAAAGGATTCAAATACAGGTGTTCAAAGCGGCAGCAAGGCGGATTATAACATTGATCTGGAATTGAACGGTGAAGGCTATTTCACTGCTAAAGCAAATATCCAGATGAAAAACCAATCAGATAAAGACTGGAATGAGCTTGTCTTTTATTTCATTCCGAACGTTTTTAAAGAGGGACATTCATTTGATTCTGTTGAAGGATCGTCTGAAGCAGAGATCGAAAAAGTGACAGTGAATGGGCAAAAAGCTTCTTTTAAGCTGGATGGTGATACGCTAACAATAAACTTAAAACCTGAAATGAAGGATAAAAGCAGACATAAGGTGGAGATCCAATATGGATTTACAGTCCCAGAAAGAGGCATCCGTTTTTCAAAAGCAGGTACAAATTATTATCTTGCTCAATGGTACCCAATGGCTGCAGTCTATCAAAAAGGCAAATGGAACAAAGAGCCTTATATGGAGGGGCTGGAAACATTTCATACAGGCTTCTCTGATTTCAAAGTTTCCTATAAGCTGCCTGAAGGGTATTCCCTGGCTTCCACAGCAGAAATAGATCCGGAAAAAGGAAAGAGTGAAGGGACAGTTAAAGCCAAAAAGGTCAGGGATTTCTTCATTGCAGTCATGAAGGATATGAAAGTGTATGAAACGGAAGCGCAAGACGGTGTGAAGGTCAGACTATTTTCAAAGGGGAATCATGACAAAAACCCGGAAGCATCGTTAACACTGGCCAAAAAAGCACTATCTTTCTATCAGAATAATATTGGTGATTACCCGCATGAGCAGCTTGATATTGTTTTGGATGAAGGGCAATTTATGGAATATCCCGGTATAGTCACTATAAATCCTTATATTGATGATAAAAGGTTTTATGATATTTCTATTGTTCATGAAATTGCTCATCAGTATTTTTATGGAGCAGTAGCTAATGACCCATACAACAATGCGTGGATTGATGAAGGGATTACTGAATTTGCCACCTCTATGTACTTCTATGCAGGACAAAACCAGGCTGAACGACAGGCATTTGGCATCTCCCATTATCGGATGGAGGCTATCGAGGAAGCTGGTCTGGGCAGGCAATATTCAAATGTGCCGGTTAATGAGGTAAAGCATACAGGATATATTTATGGCCAGCCTGCTTTGGAGATTTTACAAATGATTCAGGAAAAGTATACCTTGAAAGGAGAATCCCCTAAGGAAGTGGGGATGCAGTTCCTGTCAGATTATTATCAGAAATTCCGCTATAAAGAGGTCGATACGAAGGAGTTTATATCCTTCACAAAGGATTATTTCAGTGTTCCGACCGGCTATTTCAATAATTGGATTGATACATCTAAACTGAACAGTTAAGCCCAGCTTAGATGACCCAAACAAAAACAAGCAGGCATGATACTGCTTGTTTTTGTTTATCCAGACTCTATAAAAGTGCAGCCAGAATCAGTTCTCATCGATCAGGATTCTTTTTCCCTGCTGCTTAGGTACTGTGATTTGCAAAAGGCCATTTTGGTAAACCGCTTTTACTTTCTTTTCATTAACTGGCTGTGGAAGCGGAATTGTCCGGCTGGAACGCTGCATGCTTTGCTGCCTGCGGAAAATTTTGTTTTTTTCATCTTCTTCCGTTATCATCTCAGAGGATTTAACTGAAATGGTTATATAATTATCCAGGATATCAATCTGTATTTGCTCTTTATTTATTCCTGGAAGTTCCGCACTAATGATGTGTTCCTTTTCAGTTTCAGCAACATCAACATGGAAGGAAGAAGAAGCCGGGAAGGGATTTTTAAAGAAATCATCCATTGTCTGCAGAAATCCTCTGCCAGGTTTTTCATGGAAAAGCTGATTCATTGATCTCATCAAATCCCCAAATGGTTCGTTTCGATCCTTTTTCTTTGGATCCTCCATATCCATCCATCCCCTCTCAAACAGGATTTTTCAACATATCGTATGCTGCCTATTGGGTGGATGTTCCTGTGGAATAATCAGGAAAAAGAAAAAACCGCATAGTGCGGTCTTAAAATATTGTTTCTAATAGCTGATCAGGGTTTATGATTAAATGTCCATCCTGGTCTGTTTCAATTAACATTTCTTTTTTCATTTTGGTTAAAGTCCTGCTGACCGTTTCCCTTGTGGTGCCAATCATATTGGCAAGGTCTTTATTTGTAAAGTCCCCTTTTAAAACAAAGCTGCCGTTTTCAAGTTTTTTTCCATGCATTTTGGCAAGCCGGATAAGCAATTTAATGATTTGCTCATAAGTGTTGTTTAAAATTTGCGATTCCAGGCGCTCCTGCAGATCGACAATCTTCTCGCCAAGGACTTTAAACACCTTAATACATAACTCTGGATTTTCAATAAGCACCTTTTCAAATTGCGAAATAGGCACAACTACGAGCTGAGCGTTTTCCAGCACCTCGGAAAAAGCCGGGTACCCGCCTTTTCTGAAGAATCCCACATGAGGGAACATCTCGCCTTTTGCCAGGATGGCAACAATCTGTTCTTTGCCATTAATATCACTTCTATAAATCTTAACTCTGCCGTTGTTAATAAAATAAACATTATCCAGCGGGTCGTCCTGCAGAAAAACATGACTTCCTTTTTTCCATTCCCGTGATATGGATATCTCAACTACTTTATCCAGTTCTTCGCTGTTCAGCTCTTTAAAAAGAGAGAACTGGGAAAGAACTCCCTTAATTTCTTCTGCTTTCATAATCCACCTCTTGCTTCTGTCCTATTAAGCTTATTGTAACAAAAAACATTAATAACGTTTATCTTAAGAAAAGCTTATTTTACTAATCCCGGCTGTGACATCTAAATATATCGGACCTTCCTGGTGAAAAATGATTTTAATCCCTCGGCGAAAATATTAAAAGTTAAGATGGCATAGGTCATGGAAAATGCCGAGAAAAAAGGAATCCAAATTGGGCCTCTTATATCCTCAAAGGCTTTAATCATCATCATTGGCCAAGAAATCGAATTATTGACCAATTGCCAATCTCCTGTCATGGATTGAACAAAATCCTGTGAAATAAAAATGCCGATAAACCCTAATTGACCAAGCAGAAACATGACTTTTCCAAGATCAGTAACCATATATACAAGAAGCTTACTATACAGAAGAGGAAGATAGTATATTCTGAAAAGCCTGTAAGGTGAAGCTCCGGCAGCAATCCCTCCATTTATATACTCTTTAGATGAAATCTGATCAAATTCCAGCTTTATCATTTCAGCAGCACGGGGCATTTCTGCCAGAGCAATAATAAGGAGCAGGAATAAAGGGCGGTATTCAATCAGCAAAAATGGCGGCAGCATGGCAAGAAGCATGACAATGATGATGGTTGGAATATATGACAGCAGTCCATTCAGCCATTTAAGCAAGAGGTGTGTACCCAGCCATTTTTTGTGTGCAAGAAAGGAGAGCGGAATGGCCAGTACATAGCGAAGGACAGTTATACAGGCAACTAGCAAAATGGTTTCTTTTGCCCCCAGGATGATCAGACTGAGTAAATCCCTTCCGCTTTTGTCAGTGCCAAATATGTAATCCCCTGATGGCGGATAAGGCGGTATAACTGGCTTCTTATCCTCATTTAGGATGTATGTAATCGTTGTAAGCTCGCGGTCAACAAAAGGAAGATATGGTCCGGCAAACGTGATTGCCAGCAATAGCAGCAGCAAAAAGGTTCCTAAGCAAAATAAAGCATGTTTCTTGATCCATGATAAAAGTCGCATCTCCATCACACCCTTTCCTTTTGGACGAGCCATAATTTTGCTGTCTGTGAAAGGATAATAGTTAAAAACATGATTAAGAGAAAGGGAAGCATCAGGGACAGTGCCTTAATTTCATCATTAGATGATATGCTGAATAGAAGTTCCTTGCCTGCCCCATTGTAGCCTGCCAGCTTTTCAATGATTGGGAGACTGGATAGGATATAGAGCATCACCATCTGCGCCTGGTTCATAATGGGGGACCAGCAATTCCATAGCATGTGAAGAAGTGCTTTGAAGTCGCCAAGCCCTTTTGCATATGCTGTGCGCACATACTCTTCGCCCATTTCATTTTCAAGAGCAGCCGATGTAAAACGGGACATGTGCAAAAATGGAAACAAGGATAATGAAATGAGCGGCAATAAAAAGCTATACCAATTTTCATGTCCATAAAGCTTAAAGTGCGGAAGTCCATGCTGCATCATCAGAATGAAAAGATACTGTATGGCAATAAACAGAAAAAAATCGGGTATGGAAGAAAACATCCAGGAAAGAAAATTCTGCAGTTTCCCGGTGAACTTTGTTCTCTGGTAAAATTGGACAGCACCCATTAATGTGCCAAGAAGCATGCTGACAATGAAAGCAGGCAGAACAATTTTTAAGCTGCGCGCCACGAATATTCCAGCTTCTTCACTAACGGGGCGTCCGGTGCGGGCTTCCCCTAATCCTTTTTCAGTTAAAATATGGCCTGTGAAATCTTCTATTCTTTCCAGATATAGTCCAAAACTGAAGGGGTAATCTGCTTCAATATGAAAGGCCGATAAAAAGGTTACTTCCTTTTCTCTTGGAAGAAAAAGAATCAGGATAAATCCAATGACAATTAACATAAATACACCTGTTGATTTTAAAATACTTTGCAGCACGACTTCACCTCATTTGAGAAAAAATGGATATGCTATATTTTCTTATATTTAGAACCTTCAGTCAATTTTTCTGTGAATCTGAAAATAAAGATTAAAGACTTTAAGGCTTAGTAGAAATTTTTCCATAAAAAGTTAATAGAAATTAAGAGTTTGCTCTGTTAGAACGAACGTTTATTCGATAGAATAGGAAGATGAGGTGAAATAGATGAAAGTGCGAAAAAATTTGCCTGAAATCATGAAACAGCTTATATCTGAACAGCAATATAAAGAGAATATTGTCCATTGGCACACAATAGAAGAAAAAGAGGCTAAGACTGCCAGCCTTCCGGAAAACATTCATCCATCCTTAAAGGGTGCACTCCAAAAAAGGGGCATTTCAAGGCTTTATACACATCAGAAAACATCTTATCAGACAGCCATGAATGGGGACAGTCTGGTAGCTGTTACTCCAACGGCATCTGGAAAAACGCTTTGCTACAACCTTCCAGTCCTGCAGACGATCGTAAATGATCCAGATGCAAGGGCGCTTTATATGTTTCCGACAAAAGCATTGGCTCAGGACCAAAAAAGCGAAATAAATGAAATCATCCAGGAGTCCGGATTGGATATAAATTCCTATACATATGACGGGGATACACCGGCAAACATCCGGCAAAAAGTTCGCAGGGCCGGGCATGTAGTTATAACAAATCCCGACATGCTTCACTCGGCAATATTGCCTCACCATACAAAGTGGGTATCCTTGTTTGAAAATTTAAAGTATGTGGTCATAGATGAACTTCATATTTACAGAGGGGTATTTGGCAGTCATGTAGCAAATGTTATTCGCCGCCTTAGACGAATTTGCCGTTTTTATGGCAGCGACCCCATTTTTATCTGTACATCTGCAACAATAGCCAATCCTCTGGAGCTGGCAGAAAAGCTTACTGAAAAGCCGATGAAACTCGTGAATAATAATGGAGCTCCAAGCGGGAAGAAACATTTTGTATTTTATAATCCTCCAATCGTCAATAAACCGCTGAATATCAGAAGAAGTGCAACTCTCGAAGCGAGAAAGCTCGCAGGAGAACTTCTGAAAAATAAAATCCAAACCATTGTATTTGCAAGAAGCAGGGTCAGAGTCGAAATCCTGCTGACGTACCTCCAGGAGCTTGTCAAACATAAACTGGGGCCTAAAGCAATTCGGGGTTATAGAGGCGGTTATTTGCCAACCCAGAGACGGGAAATTGAAAAAGGACTGCGTTCAGGGGAGATCTATGGAGTTATCAGCACAAATGCCCTTGAACTGGGAGTGGATATCGGACAGCTGCAGGTTTGTGTCATGACCGGATACCCCGGTACCATTGCCAGCTCATGGCAGCAGGCTGGACGCGCAGGCAGAAGGCATGGTGAATCGCTTGTCATTATGGTGGCAAACTCCAGTCCGCTGGATCAATATGTTATTCAGAATCCTGATTACTTTTTTAATAAAAGTCCTGAAACAGCCAGAATTAACCCGGATAACCTTATTATTCTCGTTGATCATATCAAATGTGCAGCCTATGAGCTCCCTTTCAATGCCGGGGAACGTTTTGGCACTTTTGAAACTGAAGAGGTATTGGAATACCTGGCGGAGGAAAGGGTGCTTCATCAGAACGGTGACAAATTTTATTGGATGAAAGACTCATTTCCTGCCCACAACATCAGTCTTCGTTCAGCATCACAGGAGAATGTTATCATAATTGATCAATCAGATATTGCGAATGTAAAAGTAATTGGTGAAATGGACCGCTTTTCCGCTATGACCCTTCTCCACGATGAGGCAATCTATCTTCATCAGGGAACCCAGTTTCAGGTGGAAATGCTTGATTGGGAAGAGAAGAAGGCATTTGTCCGGGAAGTGGATGTAGACTATTTTACGGATGCTAATCTGGCAGTAGAGCTCAAAGTGCTTGAGCAGGATAAAATCAGGTCGTCATCCATTGGAGAGATTGGCTTTGGGGATGTCAGTGTTGTAGCAATGGCAACAATATTTAAAAAAATTAAGTTTGAAACACATGAAAATATTGGATCCGGTCCAATAACACTTCCAGAAGAAGAGCTCCATACAAGCTCAACCTGGCTTTCGTTTAACCGGGAATCCTTGAATTATAAACAGGACCGGCTTGAACAGGGACTCATTGGAACAGCACATGCGCTCAAGCATATTGTGCCGTTATTTGTTATGTGCGATCCTCAGGATGTTCATGTTATCCCGCAAGTGAAAGCTGCCCATAATGAAAAGCCGACGATCTTTTTCTACGACAGGTATCCTGGCGGTGTAGGGTTAAGTGAGAAAATTTTCGGGGGAATCGAACATATCATGCACGAAACGATGGAAATGGTCAGCAGATGTGCATGTGACCATGGCTGTCCTTCCTGCATAGGAACAGATACCTCATCAGAAAAGGCCAAAAAAGACGTACTCAGGATTCTCGGCTCTTTTAAAAATGGCGTTAATAGCGCAGGTGATAGAATTGTCCATTAAAAACAAGCTGAACAGGCTTAAGGGCCATCTTGGCACAGATAAAGATAAACAGCCTTCATCCGTCCCAAAACATGAGAATAAGGCCGATGTCCCTTTTAAAGAAGTATGGACTAAAGAAGGTGTTTATCCGTATTACTTTGAAGACTCTTACTGTCTTGTAAGGGAAAAAGAATACAGCCTTGATTACAGGCATGGAATCTATACTTTTGGACAGTTTACAGCAGCGGTGGATGCCTGGAATTCTTCCGGCCTCAGACATCCGCTGTCTGCATCCGGTCACGGGCCGGAAAGTCTTTTCTTTTTTGATACAGAGACAACCGGTTTGGGCGGTGGTACTGGCAATACTATCTTCCTTCTTGGCCAAGCCAGCCTGCAGGGAAGCAAAATAAAGCTGAAACAGCACATTCTCCCTCAGCCGGGTGCTGAGATAGCTTTATATAAAAGTTTTCTGGAAAGCATAGATTATTCAACAATGGTCACATACAACGGGAAAGCTTTCGACTGGCCGCAGGTTAAAACGAGACATACCCTGTTAAGGGAGCATGTTCCAAAACTCCCGCCGTTTGGACATTTTGATTTATATCATGCTGCAAGGAGAATGTGGAAGCACAAGCTTGAAAGAATAAAGCTTGCTGCAGTGGAGAAAGATGTTCTGGGGATTGAAAGAAAAGATGATATTCCAGGGTTTCTGGCACCAATGATTTATTTTGATTTTATTGAAAGAAAAGATCCTGAAGGTATGCTGGGAATCATAAAGCATAATGAAATTGATATCCTATCCCTGATCAGCCTGTATACACATCTTTCTTTCCAGATTCTGCAGCTGGATGAAAGACAGACATCACGTGAGGTTTATGAAGTGGGAAGGTGGCTTTCCACACTGGGTGAATCTTCACAGGCAGCAAGTGCCTTCAATAAAATATCTGAAGGAGAGTCATCTGAAGCTTTGGATGCCAGGTTTGCATTAGCTTTTGAGCATAAGAAACATAAAAATTGGGATGAGGCAGCAAAATTATGGAAGGATATTGCTGAAAAAGGCTTAATCAATATGAAGGCAGTATCATGCATTGAACTGGCCAAGATTTACGAGCATCGAATAAAGGATATAAGCCAGGCTATACTCTATTCAAATAAAGCGTTAAACCTGCTGGAAGCAGATAACGGAACAGAAAAACTGAAAATAAAACAGGAAGATGTACACCGGCGGATTGTACGGCTTAAACGAAAATTTAATCGAGCTAATATCTCCTTGTAACATAATTTTAATATACCAGACAAAAAAATCCACTATTTCCTAGTTGTATGTACTTCTTCTAACAGTTAAAATTATAACTTGTGTGGTACTTTTTTAGGAATTTTTTATAGTGAGGCTGGTAAAAGATGTATAAAGCAATCTTATTTTTATTCTTCCTTGTAATTTTCACTACTGCAATCGTTTTCTCCAATTTAAAAGACAGTTTCTACAGTATGCTCTAAGGCTAGTACCTATAAAATAGGTGTTTTCATTAGTACAAGATTACTCTTTCTAACATAGGTTGTTAATGTAAAAACAATTTCGAAAGGGGATCTTTACATGTATTGCAGACCAAGACCTTCGCAGGTGATGCCTGCTGTTGTTCATCCGACAAAATGCTGTGTAACTCATTCGTTCCAGAACATTGTGGTTCCGCACATTCATCCTACGCATCATACTCATGTAAACCACATTAACTATGAGAATCAGCACTCTTACCCGCATACGCAGTCAAATGTTAACCAGGTTACACAATCGAATGTGAATATGGGACCAAGACCTGGCGTGGCAGGTGCATATAGCCCAGGAATGGGTCCAGGTATGGGAATGGGCCCTGGTATGGGAATGGGTCCAGGTATGGGAATGGGTCCAGGTATGGGAATGGGTCCAGGATATGGCGGACCTGGAACTGGCGTAGCTGGAGCATCAACGGGAATGGGTCCAAAACAAGGGCCAAGTTTTTCCGGCAGATAATAGACAAGGGCTTTATGCCCTTGTTTTATTTATATAAACGGCAGGTTACTCAGCCAGATTTCTTTAAGGAGTTTTGCAATTGACAAAAGTAGCAGTTATTTCAGGGTACAAGCCTTTTGAAGTAGGGATATTTAAATACGATGCCCCTGCTGTCAGCTATATTAAAACCGCAATCAGAAAAAGCCTGCTTTCATTGCTGGATGACGGTCTGGAGTGGGTAATCATCAGCGGACAGCTTGGTGCAGAACTTTGGGCAGCTGAAGTTGTTTATGATCTTCAGATCGAAGGTTACGAAGACCTGAAGCTTGCAGTCATTACTCCCTTTTTAGATCAGGAAGCTTCCTGGAAGGCTGCCAACAAAGAATGGTATGAATCTATATTGGTTCAGGCAGATTTTGTTGATTCGGTAACAAAAAAACCTTATGAAAGCCCGCTGCAATTCAGATTGAAAAATCATTTTTTGGTCAGTAAGAGCGATGTTCTGCTGCTGTTTTATGATATGGAAAAAGAGGGAAGCCCTAAGTATCTGTATGAAACCGCAAAAAAATATCAGGAAGAAAATGAATATGATATTAGACTAATCACCTTTTATGATTTACAATTGGTTGTAGAAGAAGAACAACTCTCTCAGAGAGACTCATTTGAATAATGCTCAGATAAATTGACAAATGTACATATCTCTGGAAAAATAGTATTAATTATGATTGCCGATATACTGAGGTGAGTGTCATGCTATCCGATAAAATTAAATTAACTGCAAAAGATATTTTGGAAAAAGAGTTTAAGACAGCCATGAGAGGCTACAAGCCTGAAGATGTCGATAAGTTTTTAGATCTGGTCATTAAAGACTACGAAGCATTCCATCAGGAAATTGAAGATTTGCAGCTGGAAAATATGAAGCTGAAAAAACAGGTTGAGGAAGCTTCACGCAGACCGGCAGCACAAACTGCAGGAACAACCAATTTTGACATCCTAAAAAGATTATCAAATCTGGAAAAACACGTTTTTGGCAGTAAATTGTATGATTGACAGTATTTATCGGACTTTCCAGTTTAAAACCATTGCTATTCCATCACAGATTACATATAATATTCTTTGTGATCATTAATAGCGTTCGGGTAATCGCTGCAATATATCTTATATTGTAGAGGAAAGTCCATGCTCGCACAGGCTGAGATGCCTGTAGTGTTCGTGCCTAGCGAATTCATAAGCTAGGGCAGTCGGAGCTGGCTCCGGCTGACGGCAGGGAAAATGCCTAAGTCCTTCGGGATATGGCATGAATACCTTGAAAGTGCCACAGTGACGTAGCCTTTTCAGAAATGAAAAGGGTGGAACGAGGTAAACCCCGCGAGCGAGAAACCCAAATGATGGTAGGGGCACTTTCCCTGAGGAAATGAACAACGGGAAGGACAGGCAGAAGCCTGTAGATAGATGATTACCACCTGAGTACGAGACATTTGTCGCTTGCAGTACTACGGTACAAAACATGGCTTACAGAACGTTATTAGTGAGACAGTATGAGTGTTATAAATTCAAGCTCTCCTTTTTGGGAGAGCTTTTTTACTTTGCTGCAGGCTGGTAAGAAGTATATGCTGATTTCAAGATGACTACTCAGAGGACCTGAGAGTCTCATTGCGGCTAAAGAAATAAACAGATATACTTTATGTGTTGATTGCTATGTCCAGTTAGGGTATACATAATAGAAATAAGAATTTAGGTTAGGGTGAAAATAAATATGTCTAAATACGATTTAATCGCCACTACGGCCATGGGCCTTGAGGCACTTGCTGCCAAAGAAGTGCGCGATCTTGGATATGAATGTGAAGTTGAAAATGGCAGAATAACATTTAAAGGCGATGAAGCTGCAATTGTCCGGTCTAATTTATGGCTGAGAACAGCAGATCGGGTTCGCATAAAAGTGGGAGAATTTAAAGCAACGAGTTTTGACGAGCTTTTTGAAAAAACTAAAGCGCTGCGCTGGGAAAGGTATATGCCAGAAAACGCCGAATTCCCAGTATCAGGGAAATCTGTGAAGTCCAAGCTTTTTTCTGTTTCCGATTGTCAGGCGATTGTCAAGAAAGCAATCGTTGAACGCATGAGAACAAAGTATAATAAGACAGGCTGGCTTGAAGAAAATGGGCCCCTATTTAAAATAGAAGTCGCTCTCCATAAAGATGTAGCCCTTCTGACCATCGATGCTAGCGGAAGCGGCCTCCATAAACGGGGATATCGTGCAGGGCAGGGGGAAGCTCCACTGAAGGAAACACTTGCAGCTGCATTGGTTATGCTGACAAATTGGAACCCTGAAAAGCCATTTGCTGATCCCTTCTGCGGATCCGGCACTATCCCGATAGAAGCAGCATTAATCGGACAGAATATTGCACCCGGTTTCAATCGTGAATTCATTTCGGAAGGGTGGTCCTGGATTCCTGAAAAAGTCTGGGAAGATGCAAGAAATGAAGCTGAAGACCTGGCAAACTATGATCAGCCACTCGATATAACAGGTGCTGACATTGATCACAGGATGGTTAAGATAGCCGAAGAAAATGCTTTCGAAGCTGGGTTGGGTGATTTGATCAACTTCAAACAAATGCAAGTGCGTGATTTTACGACTGCTAAGGAATATGGTGTCATTGTCGGGAATCCTCCATATGGGGAACGCCTTGGTGAGAAGGCTGCGGTACAGCGAATGTATGCAGAGATGGGAAGTGCCTTTGCTCCTCTTGACACGTGGTCCATTTATATCCTGACTTCAGACGAGGAATTTGAGACTCACTATGGAAGAAAAGCAACTAAAAAACGAAAGCTCTTCAATGGTTTTATTCGTACAGACTATTATCAGTACTGGGGCAAAAGACCGCCGAGAAATAATTAGCAGCAAAAGCATAAAACCTCCTGAAACTGTATAGAATATATCTATCTGATTCTTTTTTCAGGAGGGGTGGCAATGAAACATTCCAGCATCGATTTTCATAAAATTTCCCAGGCGCTGAATGGAACACTTGAAGCAATACACGGAGACGGTGATCCATCAGCAGAGGCACTGGAGAGTCTTAAAAACGCACAGGATGAACTTCAGCAGGCATTGTCATTTTCTATGTCACGTTTCAACTAGTCGTTTATCGCAGTCTAACGGGCAGTAAGACCCCCACTTCAAGAGATAAGTGGGGGTCAAACTGCCCGTAAAGGCCCGATTGGTTCAACTAACAATCAGTGGGGGATAAGGAAAAACCCCACTGATTGAAGTTTCACTTTATAATGAGCAGGGGGCTGCCTTAAAGCACCCCTGTTTTTTTGATAAATTTGCAGGTTTGGCGTTATATCTTGACAGTTACTGTATTTGAGATAAAATTATATGATGTTCATTTGATTATTAATTACTGATATATGAAATAATGATAGAACTGAATTCAAAGCGTCTGGTTTATAGGCGCTTTAAATTTTTAATTACGGAGGGGTAGCATGTCGAACCGGATGCCTTTTGCCGTATCCAAGAGCGAATCTTTTTATGAAAAGCTAAGTGAGTGGATCGGAGATGTTTTTTACGATATATTGCCTGAAGCAGGATTTGAAATTCGGGATGAGCAAATATTTATGGCTTTTCAGCTGGAGAAAGCATTTAAAGATAAAAGTGTTATTTTCGCTGAGGCAGGTGTAGGGACTGGGAAAACGATTGTTTACCTTTTATATGCAATCAGTTATGCAAGGTACATAAATAAACCTGCTATTATCGCCTGTGCGGATGAGACTTTAATCGAGCAGCTTGTGAAAAAAGAAGGTGATATTGCCAAGCTGGAAAAAGCATTAGGGTTAAATATTGATGTCAGACTGGCAAAATCACGCGATCAGTATCTATGCCTAAACAAGCTGGACAAGCTCGTTGCAAATGATGTTCATGATCACTATAATCGCATTTTTGATGATCTTCCGGATTTTGTTCAAACAGGCTCATCCATGCAAAAGTTTGAAAGATATGGTGACCGGAAAGATTACCCTGAATTGCCGGATGAGCATTGGACCAATGTCTCTTGGGATTCAATACAGGACTGTTTCACTTGTGAGAAGCGTCACCGCTGTGGTCAAACTCTCCATAGGGAATATTACCGCAACGCAAAAGACTTGATCATTTGTTCACACGACTTTTACATGGAACATATCTGGACCAAGGAATCGAGAAAACGGGAAGGGCAGCTGCCTTTGCTCCCTGAGAGCTCATGTGTGGTTTTTGATGAAGGCCATCTGCTGGAATATGCATCGCAAAAGGCTCTGACATATCGTTTTTCCGAGCAGATTCTGGAATCCATCTTAACAAGGCTCATGGCGAATGATGTACGTGAAAAAACGTTAAATATCATTGAAGATGCTATTTACCAGAATGAGCATTTCTTTTTGACACTGTCCATGTCAGCTTCGGGTGATACTGGTTCTGACAAGAAAACGATTGAAAAAACTGCAGATGTTATGAGTGAAGGACGTAAACTGCAGGACTTGATCAATACACTTGAGGAAGAATTAGTATTTGAAAGCGAAATGTATGTCATTAATGAATATGACTTAAAAATTGTTGAAGAATATCTTGAGCAAATCTCATACTCACTTTCATTGTTCCTTAAGGATTTAAAAGGAATCACCTGGTTTGAAGAGAATAATGGGGAAAGAACCCTGGTTATTATGCCAAGAATGGTAGAAGACATTATGCGGGAAGAAGTATTTTCCCAGAAGAAGCCGTTTGTTTTCTCCTCTGCAACACTGTCTGAGAATAAGTCCTTTGATTATATGGCAAAAAGCCTGGGAGTAGACGATTATCTATCCTTTACCGTAGATTCCCCGTTCGACTATGACGAAAATATGGTCATTCGCATGCCGGAATTTGCGGAGGGATCAGGAACTGCGAAAATGGACTACATTCTCGAACAAGTTAAAGCAACAGAAGGAAGGGCTTTAGTATTATTCAACAGTTCTTCTGAGCTGGCAGAATTCAAAGCATTTGTTTCAGGGAAAATAAGTGTGCCGGTCTTTTTTGAAGGGGATGCAGAGATAAGCAGCCTCGTATCAAGTTTCCAAAATGATGAGCATTCAGTTCTCTGCTCTGTTCATTTATGGGAAGGTCTTGATATACCGGGCAGATCCCTGGAGAATGTGCTTATTTATGGCCTTCCATTCCCTCCTCACGATCCGGTCTTTACAGCCAAAAGGGAAGGTTCGGCCGATCCTTTCAAAGAGGTTGATCTTCCATATATGATCCTGCGTTTAAGGCAGGGGATTGGAAGATTAATTAGAACACATGAAGACAAAGGGACCGTTCATATTCTGATGAATAAAAATGAAAATCCTGAAGTCCGCGAAATGATAAAAAAGGTTCTGCCTGCAGAGCCCGTAACAAGCTGAACGAAGGCAGTGCCCAAGCGGGCGCTGCCTTCCCTTTAACCTCTCAACAGCTGATTTGCTTCGGGTGTCATACGAGCAGGAGTCCAGGCAGGCTCCCAGACAAGGTTAACCTCCACATCTGAAAACAGCTCAAGATCTTCAATGCAATACTTAACTCCACTGACTATGCTGTCATGCAGCGGGCAACCCGGTGTTGTAAGAGTCATGGTAATAACTGCCTTGTCACCATCGGGAAAATTAATATCATAAATAAGGCCCAAATCAACCACGTTTATATTCAATTCAGGATCCATAACTCTTTTTAGATTGCTGAGAACTACTTCTTTTCGATTCATGTTAATTCCCCCTATTGTTTTAAAACAGAAATAATCAAATAACAGAAAACAATGCTGGCTCCAGCCGTTACAATCTGGCCGGATAGGAACAGGGCGGGCTGTTCACATACGATGGAGACTGTCACACTGAGTATACCGAGAATAAAGGCGGAAAGAACCGGAATGGATGCCTTGTCATTCATCATATCTTTGAGAGAAGGTACACTCCGTTTGCCGATCTCTTTGCTGTATTTCCAGGTCCACCACAAGAATGGCACGATTTTAAACAGATAACCGAGAATGCTCAAAGCTACCCAGAGCATGAGGTATGCAAACACAAGATACCCAACTGCATTTTGAAAGCTTCCGATTAGTGAGCTTATGAATGCTCCAAGGTGGATTGCCAGCCCTGCAGGTATGGCGATAAGAGCATATCGGAATGAATAATCAAGCTTTTTCTTTACTCTTTTCTGCAGGATTTGCAGCATGTGCCAGGTGAAGAAGGCAAATCCGCCAGCCAGGACCAATAAGGCAATAGTAAAAAGAGAATTATTCCCGGTGAAAAAAGAGATAATTGCCGCAGCTAGTCCTGCTGCATAAACCATATACACATATTTGGCAGGCTTCATGCTGTAGCCGTGGGACAAGGAAAACATGGGAACCATTTTATAGGAAAATCCAAAAATCAGAAGTGTAAACCAGCCTGCTGTCCCAAGCAGTATGTGGCTTTTAAAAACTGCCTGGTAATCGGTGGAAATAAATCCGGTTTTCATGCTGAAAACCATAAGGATTCCCAATAGAATTGCAGACAGCAGGCTAATTAGTGCAGTTCCTACGAAAAGAGTCAGTACATTAGGCTTTGCCTGCTGCCTTAAAGTCATGAACATCTGCAGCAGAAACATTAAGATGCCTGTTAATGTAATGAGCCCGGGCAGCATTGCACCCGCCGGATTATAAAATAGACTATGCGCAAAATATAATATTCCAAAGGCAGTTACAGTAAATTGTGAAAATCCAAATCTTTCATTCCATATAGGGGTAAGAAAGGCCACCGGAACGAGCTGATACATGGCTCCCATTGCTGTCATCAACGCCCAGCCCAATATAAACAAATGAGCCGCTGACCAAATGGCGGGTATACGGAATTGACTGTTAATTATGGATTCCCCTTGAAAAAGAATGAGCGCCATAGATCCTATTAAGCAGAGCAAGCTGAAAAGTATAAAGGAAAAAGGAAGTTTTATATTGGTCTCATTTTTTGTATTGGCCAGCAACGCGATCACCTGCTTATTTTTTGATTTCTATTAAAAAGCTTCCGTCTTCCAGTTCGGAAGTTACATGCCTGCAGCCCATTTCGTCCAGCTGTTCATAAAGAAACATGGGCCGCCTGTCATTTATAATTGATAAGGTTTCTCCCTCTGGCAGATCTTCAAGAGCCGCGAGAGTTCTCATCATCGGCTGAGGCGGTTCCAGCCCCCGGTTATCCAGTTTCATTATGACGTACCTCTCTTAGTAAAGATCACTTTCCAATGCTTCTTTTCAATTTCTTCAGCTTTATATTCAAACCCTTTAGCCTTTAATACTCCAAAAAGAGGGATGGGCTTAAACGGGGCATGAAGGATAAAAACATCATCGATATCAAGTTCAGCAATCGCCGACATGATTTTTTGAAACGGCTCCAATTTATTTTTTAAATCCTCTCTTACATCAAGCTCAATAACTTTGTTTTCCATTCTGATCTCTCCTTCAATCGGCTGATGGATTAAATTAATTGCCAATAACTGAAAATCACCTGCCAGTGAGAATCGTTATTAATTACTTTAAGTTTAACAGCGTGAGCTTTTCAAATAAGTGACATATATCATATTGCAGAGAACATTTTTCAATGTACAAATCCAATGGAACAAAAAAACCCGCAGATGCTTACTCTGCGGATTCTTTCTGTTCTTCTATACATTCAAAACAGATGGTTTCATTTTTTTCATTATGGACTCCGTTGAAGAATCCATCAAGACAGTATAGGTCTTTCCCGCAAACAGCGCAGCAGCCTACTAATTCTTTCATTTTCAGTCACTCCCGCTTTTTAATATTTGAGGGCTTCTCTTTTTAAAGTATATCGACATGCCGCATACCGTTAACAATAAAATGGCTGCGGCGATTAAAAAACCTCTATCGAATGTTACTCCTAAGAAACCTAATATGGTGGAACCGGCTACCACGCCTAATGAAAAAAAGGCATAGAAGAGGCCAAATGCCTTACCTCTTGTTTTTTCAGTTGTATGATTGGCAATAAGGGCATTAATGGATGGGAATAGAAGAGCAAACCCGGTGCCGTAAAGAACCATGCATAAAAACATGAAACCAAGAGAAGATGCTGAACTTAGCAGGATTAATGCGATTCCTATGATCAGCATTCCGGTAAGCATGCTATTGTGATGTTTATACTTATCAAAGATTTTATTAATGGGCAGCAGAAAAATAAGAATTGCAGTTATTCCAAAAGTGCTTAATAAGATCCCGCTGTACATCGCATCAATTTGCAGAGCTTCTACCTGAAGAGGAAGAAGGTAGGCAAGTGTCCCTTGAGCAAACATGAGAGAAAAGGCTCCTAAATAGCTTGCTGCGAGCATAGGATTCTTAAGTAATGGAAGCATTTTTTCATGGGAGTTCTCTTTTTTTACATTTTTCAGAGTTCCTGCCGGCAGAAACAGAAAGGCGAGGACTGCGCTGCTGATCATGGTTGCCGCTATAATTAAAAAGACCCAGTTTATAGTGTAATTGGACGCAATCACCGCCCCAAAAGCCGGTCCTATAATGGCTGAACAGCCGACAGCAGCGCCTGATACAGCCATTTTTCTTCCTTGTTTTTCTGAATTTCCGATGTTTGAAATGATTGTGAAAGCCGCAGGGACCAGGAAGCCTCCAAATAACCCGTGAAAAAATCTTACTGAAATTAAATGCAGGGGTGATTCAGCAAATGTATACAGTACTAATATAATTCCAGTTAAGGTTAGGCCGGACACCAAAACTCTTTTTGCTCCGCTTTTATCGATCCAATAGCCGGCTAAAATATTGCCAATCATATTCGAGAAGGAATACATCCCAACAATCATTCCTGCAAATGCGGGTGATGGATTAAATGTCATGGCAAAGGGGCTCATTATAGGAAGCTGAGAAAATGTATCAATAAATGCTGCAATAACGATAAAGTAAATCAAATATTTCATGCTATCTCTCTTTCCGGTTAGTTCACTTTCCACTATTATAACTCTTTGGCAGCCAGGTGAAAAAGAAAAGCAGCCAAAGGGCATAGTTTAAGAAAAAGATTATAGAGACTGCCTTTTCAGAAAAATATGATAAAATGATACTGTAGTAGATACAAAGGGGGAAAAATTGTGGCAGAATCACTAAAACAGACAGAACAGCAATTCCTTGATTATGTCAAAAAAATGATGGCCTATAATGAAGCGATCGGGCTGATGTATTGGGATATGCGGACAGGCGCACCCAAGAAGGGAATGGAACAGCGCTCCGAAGTGATTGGAATGATCTCTTCAGAAGTTTTCAGAATGTCCACTTCTGAGGAAATGGCAGCATACATAGCGAAACTTTCAAGCCGGGAAAATATTTCTGAAGTAACATTGAAAACATTGGAAGAATGCAAAAAGGATTATGACAGGAATAAAAAAATTCCTGCAGAGGAATATACCGAATATGTCATCCTGCAATCCAAGGCTGAAAGTATTTGGGAAGATGCAAAGGCAAGCTCAGATTTTGAAATGTTCCAGCCTTATTTGGAAAAGCTTGTTGAAATGAATAAAAGATTCATTTCTTATTGGGGATATGAAGGAAACAAATATAATACACTGCTGGATATGTATGAACCTGGCGTAACCGTTGATACGCTTGATCAGGTGTTCGGGCAGCTGAGGGAAAAAATTGTTCCGCTTGTTCAGCAAATCTCTGAATCACAGAATAAACCGGACACCAGCTTTTTATTTGAACACTTTGCCAAGGATAAGCAGCGGGATTTCAGCCTTAAAATTCTTGATCAAATGGGCTATAACTTTAAAGCGGGACGTCTCGATGAAACTGTTCATCCTTTTGCAACAGGTTTGAATCCTGGTGATGTCCGAGTGACCACCAAATATGATGAAGCTGATTTCCGGACAGCTGTGTTTGGCACGATTCATGAAGGCGGGCATGCTCTTTATGAACAAAATATTTCTTCTGACCTGGTTGGAACTCCGCTGTGCTCTGGAACATCAATGGGAATTCATGAATCACAGTCATTATTTTATGAAAACTTTGTCGGAAGACATCGTTCTTTCTGGAAAAAGAATTATGACCTTCTTAAAGAATATGCAAACGGTCAATTTGATGATGTGTCAATAGATGCTTTTTATCGTGCAATTAATGAATCAAAGCCTTCATTAATCCGTATTGAAGCAGACGAATTAACATATCCGCTTCATATAATTATCCGTTATGAAATTGAAAAAGGCTTGTTTAACGATGAAATTGAAGTTAAAGACCTGCCAGCGATCTGGAATGAAAAATATGAACAATACCTCGGAGTAAAGCCAGAAAATAACGGAGAAGGCGTTCTGCAGGATGTTCACTGGGCAGGGGGGAGCTTTGGTTATTTCCCTTCATACGCTTTGGGTTACATGTATGCAGCACAGCTAAAAAACAGCATGTTAAAGGACTTGCCAAACTATGATGAATTACTTGAAGAAGGCAATTTAATGCCAGTCAAAGAGTGGTTTACTAAGAATGTGCACCAATTCGGCAAAATGAAAAAGCCGCTTGAAATCTTAACTGAAGTCACCGGGGAAGGCCTGAATGCCCAGCATTTAATTGATTATCTGTATGATAAGTACGGTAAGGTGTATCAGCTGAAATAAGTGTTTAATCATAATTTTTGTAAGAGGGTGGTCTCAGTCATCCTCTTACTTCATGGAGAGACATAATGAAGAAATTACTTCCATTTCTAATGATTGCATTAGGAGCAAGTCTATGGGGCATTATTGCTGTATTTGTTAAAGGGCTCGGGGAATATGGATTCTCAGCTATGGAAATCGTGGCTGTAAGAGTGTTTTTTGCGGCCATATTTCTCGTTCTAATAGGGATAATGCGTTTCCGGAACTGCTTTAAACTGGAATCTGCCACTGACATCCGGTTATTTGCTGGAACCGGGATACTGAGCATCGTCTTTTTTAATTATTGTTATTTCACAGCAATGAACCAGATCAGCATTTCATTGGCAGTCGTTCTGCTTTACACCGCTCCTGCATTTGTGACTGTATTATCCTACCTGTTTTTAAAGGAAGGGATAAATCTAAGAAAGATTGCAGCTGTAGCAGGCACCATTGTGGGCTGCATATTAGTTGCCGGATTATCAGCAGGCAGCAGTGATATTACTCTGCTTGGAATTTTGACGGGGTTAGGTGCCGGGTTCGGGTATGCGCTTTATACCATCTTCGGGAAATTTGCGTTAAGAAAGTATCATCCTTTTACAGTTACGCTTTATACATTCCTGGTTGCTTCGGTATTTCTGATCCCGGTAACAAAGCTATGGACAAAAGCTTCAGTTTTTTTGAACGCTGAAGTTCTGTTTCTTAGTATGGGTTTAGGTTTTGTGCCTACGGTTCTCGCCTATTTTGTTTACACATGGGGACTGGAAAAAACAGATGGAAGCAAAGCAGCTGTAATCGCTACAGTCGAACCAGTCGTTGCCATGCTTTTAGGAGTGACACTTTACGGGGAAAATCTTGGTGCAATCCAGATTGCCGGTGCTTTACTGATACTTAGTTCGGTTATTATTGTGAATCTGCCTGCAAGAAGGAAAAATACGGGACTGACAGCTGAGAGCAAGTTAGAACATTAAAACACTCCGGTCCAATTTAGACCGGAGTGTTTTTTTACCATAACTTATATCCCTTGGCCCCTGGGGGTGCGTTTTGAATTAAATCGATAAATGGAATGGTGTAGGCAAATAGAATAAGAACAACAGTAATTCCGAGCCATAGCTTCCAGTTTTCGAATACCATCGGTGCTTTTTCGGCTTCTTCAGCCGCTTCTCCGACAGGGAACTCCTGCTCGCCCTTTGGTGCGAAGAATGCAAGGTTGATAAAGATATAGATCATTAATATAATGCCAATAAAGAGAATAGAACCGCCGATTGCCTGTGCAACCTGGTATGGAATCCATTCTGCTGCTTGTGCTGCTCCGCCATATTCAGAATATGATGAACGGCGCGGTGCTCCAAGCAGACCGACAGCATGCATGGCACCGGACATGAATGTCATTCCGATTGACCAGATAACTGCCTGGATGATCCCTAATTTATTCATTGCTTTGGTTAATGTTCTTCCAGTCAGATGAGGAATAAGCCAGTAAGAAACCCCAAAGAATGTAAGTACTACAGAAGTTGCCACTGTTAAGTGAAAATGACCGGTTACCCAAATCGTGTTATGAACTACCTGGTTCATCTGGTGGGAGGCGTTGACGATCCCGCCTGCACCCGCAGGGATAAAGGCTACCATCCCAATAAAAGGAACGACAAATCGCGCATCTCCCCATGGAAGCTTCTTCACCCAGCCGAATAACCCTGTAGCCCCTTTAGAACGGCCAAAGCTTTCGAAAGTAGCAAATAAAGAAAATGCAGTCATTAAAGATGGAATGACAACAAGGAATGTTAAGATAACCTGCAGGAATTTCCATGCCGGATCAATTCCCGGCTCCATTAATTGATGGTGAAATCCGACAGGGATTGAGAACAGCAGGAATAATATAAAAGACAAACGTGCCAATGAATCAGAGAAAATTTTTCCGCCGATGACTTTTGGAATGACAACATACCACGCCATATAAGCAGGCAATAGCCAGAAGTATACAAGCGGATGTCCGAAATACCAGAATAGAGTTCGGCTGACGCCGATATTTACGGTTTCTACAAATCCCAATGACCATGGAAGAAGCTGGAAAAGAACGGTAGATGCTACACCGATTGTTGCCACAATCCACATCATTGTATTGACCAATGACATGAAAGTTAATAACGGACTCGGCTGGCCAGGGTTTTTCCTGCGCCATTCTGCATACTTCATAATGATTGCTGCCCCGTCAATCCAGCTTCCCACTATAACAAGTGTTAAACCGATATAGTACAATGCATGTGCCTGAAGAGGAGCATAGAAAGTATAAAGAACTGTAGCTTCATTCAGCAGGATCATAACAGCTGCAAGAACAGTTCCCGCTGTCATCAGCCAAAAACCGATCCAGCCGGTAATTCGCTGTTTATTTGTAAGGGTCCCTGATGTTTTGCTTGTTGCAGCTAACTGGAAGCCCATTATAAAAAAAGTAGTAAGTACAAGTCCCAATACAACACCGTGAACCGTGAGGATCTGGTAATACCCGATGCCTGCCGGGAGCTCGAATTTACCGGAGCGGACCAAAGTCTGCAATAATCCGGCTAGGCCGCCTATTGCTAAAGCTGTAAAGGCAACGAAAAAGTGAGCCATTGCCAATTTTGCGTCGCGAGGGTCAACTTTTAATTTTGCTGAAGGATTAAACATTATTCCACCACCTTAATTTTAGACGACATCATGTGGTGACCAACACCGCAATATTCATTACATACAATTAAGTATTCGCCTGTTTTATCAAATGTTGTCACATGTTCACTGATATAGCCGGGTTCAAGCATCATGTTGATATTCGATCCCGCAACTTCAAAACCGTGGACGACGTCTTTGGTTGTAGCGATAATTTTCACTTTAGCCCCATATGGAACCTCTACTTCAGCTGGGCTGTAGGAAAACGCAGATGCTACGTATACCAATTCGTAATCCCAATCTTTTCCTTCTACCTTTTTCAATCCAGGCTCATTAAATGGAACGGTAGTATCGACCTTTTCAGGGTCAATGGTTGCCAAACAGCTTGGAGGCTGATTGCCCAGGTAAAATGCGCTGACTCCCAGTACTGTTAGGAAAACAAGCAGTGATCCAATTCCAAAAATGAGCCAGGCTTTTTCAAACTTATGCATATGCATGGCTTTTTCCCCCTTCTAACTTTAAAAGCGGCTGATAAATAATAGATAAACGCCTACCCATGTAATAATCAGGAAGAATCCTAATAAGAAAACGGAAGCTAACGTTCCCTTTAAGGAAGAGCTATCCTCTATTTCAGTTTTCGTTTTGCGGCTGAGTTCCGTTTTCGCCATTTTCCTTCACTCCTTTCGAAAATTGGAAAAAGTAAATGATTACACTTTCATAATACAAAACATTTAGGAAGATTCTAGATGCTTTTGGTGAGTTCACAAATTGTTCATTCGTAACTTAAACACTATGATAATGGTGAAAAATTGATATTTAAGTGATTTAAATCACAAAACCCATGTGTAAATTGTGAAATAAATGTGAAGGTTTATATTAGGCTTCAAAAGTGGGACTAATTATTGAAAAAAATCATACTGAAGATAGTAAAATGTTCAATTTACGAACAATTATGAAAAAAACATTATTTTAGTTCGCTTTTCTATGAAGGTTTTTGTTGAAGTATTAGGAAATGGTGTTATAATGTTAATAAATTAATAACATTCACTCATATAATCGCGAGGATATGGCTCGCAAGTTTCTACCGGATTACCGTAAATAATCTGACTATGAGTGAGCAATGACCAGGACGTTTTTTTGTCATCCTCGTTTGCCTGCAGCCAGCCTGAAGGCCATTGCTTCACTCATTTTTATGTTGTGAATGCAATGGGCCTCAGGCTTTTTTTATGGACCTGAAGGCTTTCTATCACAGAGGAGGATGCAAAATGGATATGCTTATTGAAAAAATAAAAAGCGAAGGGATTGTTTTATCGCATTCAGTCTTAAAGGTTGATTCATTTCTGAATCACCAAATAGATCCTAAGCTTATGCATGAAGTCGGGAGAGATTTTGCAGATAGATTCTCAAACAGCGGGATTACAAAAATATTGACAATCGAATCTTCAGGGATTGCACCAGCTGTAATGGCGGGACTTCATCTGAATGTCCCGGTTGTATTTGCGAGAAAAAGAAAATCTCTCACTCTGGTAAATGACCTGATTACAGCTTCTGTCTATTCTTTTACTAAAGAAGAAACAAGTGAAATTTCTGTTTCAAAGAAATATCTTTCAGAAAAAGATAATGTTCTTATAATCGATGATTTTCTTGCGAATGGACAGGCAGCATTAGGTCTTGCGGATATAGCGGAAAAAGCGGGATCATCAATAGCAGGGATTGGGATCGTTATTGAAAAAGGCTTTCAAAAGGGCGGACAGCAGCTGAGAGAGAAGGGATTTCGGGTCGAATCTTTAGCTATTATTGACTCTCTTGAAAATGGCATGATCAGCTTTGAAAAAACATCAGAGAATGTGGAGGAATTGTTGCGATGAATCAGAATCCAATTAAAATTGCTTCGCTCGGAATTCAGCATGTCCTTGCCATGTACGCAGGCGCGGTCATTGTACCTTTGATTGTAGGAGGGGCACTGGGCTTAACAGGGGAGCAGCTCACCTATCTGGTTTCAATTGATATTTTTATGTGCGGAATTGCAACACTACTTCAAGTATGGCGCAGTAAATTTTTCGGGATTGGCCTTCCGGTCGTCCTTGGCTGCACATTTACGGCTGTTGGACCAATGATTGCGATTGGCGGTCAGTATGGGATACCGGCAATCTATGGGTCTATACTGGTTTCCGGTATTTTTGTGGTTGCTGTTTCAAAGTATTTTGGAAAACTGGTGAAATTTTTCCCGCCTGTTGTGACAGGGTCAGTAGTTACAATAATCGGGATTACGCTTATTCCTGTTGCTATGAATAATATGGCCGGCGGGCAGGGAAGCCCTGACTTTGGGTCGATGACAAACATAGCATTGGCTTTTGGAACATTGCTGTTCATCATTATTCTCTTCCGTTTCTTTAATGGCTTTATCCGGGCGATTGCCATTTTGCTGGGATTAGCTGCGGGAACCATAGCATCCTATTTTATGGGCATGGTCGACTTCACAGCTGTTGGTGACGCTTCCTGGTTCCATATGCCATCACCTTTCTATTTTGGCATGCCGACATTTGAGGTGACAGCCATCCTGACTATGATTCTAGTAGCAATGGTAAGTTTAGTTGAATCTACAGGCGTATACTTTGCTCTGGGAGATATTTGTGAAGAGAAACTGGAAGAAAAGGACCTCTCGAATGGTTATCGTGCCGAAGGACTTGCCATTATCCTTGGTGCTGTCTTTAATGCATTTCCTTATACAACCTATTCCCAAAACGTCGGACTTCTTCAGCTGTCAGGCGTAAAAACAAAAAATGTCATATATACAGCAGGTGCTTTCCTTGTACTGCTTGGACTGGTACCGAAAATTGGTGCATTGACCACTATCATTCCAACTCCGGTATTAGGAGGCGCAATGGTTGCCATGTTCGGTATGGTAGTCGCTTATGGAATAAAAATGCTCAGCAAAGTGGAATTCTCCTCCCAGGAAAATTTATTGATCATTGCCTGCTCTGTCGGGATGGGACTGGGCGTAACAGCTGTTCCTGAACTATTCGCGCAAATGCCTTCGAGTGTGCGGATCCTGACGGATAACGGGATAGTGGCAGGCAGTGTGACGGCCATTCTTTTAAATATCGTTTTCAATGTAGTTAAAGGAAAAAAAGCAGTTCAGCGCCCTTCTCTTGCGGAGCAAAAGGCTTTATAATTCTCTTTTGAGGCAATCACAATAATATTGGAAATTAATATAATAATCTATCGGTATTTTTACATTTCCGAAGCGATGTTTCTCGCAAGAAAGAGAGTGTAATGTGATGGAGAAATATTATTGTGATAACTGCCGGCTTTTATATAATGAAGAAGAGGTTTGTGCTGCTTGCGGTATCCTGGTGACGAAAAAAATATATATAGAAGTTCAAAAGCATCATAAAAACCATAATGGATTGGATGCATCAAAATAACTGCGTCAATCGCCGGCCGCATTTCATGGTTAGGTGCGGCATTAAAAAGTAATTGGAAAAGATTTAGTAATGCTATTCATTTAATGATTCATTTATAATAAAGATGCACAACAACTCCTTCAAAACACATTGCTTCCTCCTAATGGGGGGAGCTTTTTTTTTGCTCTTTATCCAATTTTGAAACATAAATTGCTTTTATTTGGAAAAATTAACAGAAAGCAATAGAAGGAGAGTCGCTTATGCCAGCAATTGTATCAGTAGCGGAGGCAATACCTGAATATGTTCTGACACAGGATCAGGTAATGGATTTTGCCAGAGATTTATTTTCCGATTCCTTTAAGGATATTGAACGGCTATTAAAAGCTTTCCACAACGGCCAAATTGAGAAGCGGCACTTTGCAAAGGGATTGGAATGGTTCAAAACAGATAAATCATTTGAAGAACGAAACAATGCATATATTGAGCAGTCTATTGAACTGGGAACAAGGGCCATAAAGCGCTGCCTGGAAAATGATCTTTTCCTGACCAGAAGTCTTCCGTGCGATGAGATAGATGCCATCTTTACTATCTCAAGTTCAGGGATTGCCACTCCGAGTATTGAAGCAAGAATCATGAATAAGCTTCCATTTTCTGAGTATACGAAACGAATTCCGATATGGGGGCTCGGATGTGCAGGCGGTGCTTCAGGGCTTTCAAGAGCCTATGAATATTGTCTGGCATTCCCTGAAGCGAAGGTACTGGTTTTAAGTATAGAATTATGCAGTTTGACCTTTCAGCGCAATGACCGGTCAAAAAGCAATCTTATCGGGACCTCTCTTTTTGCTGACGGTGCAGCATGTGCTCTTATAACAGGTGATATGGTACAAAGGGATTTTCAAAAGCTGTCATCCATTCCAGGAATTCGGGGAACCCAATCGACAACCAAGCGAAATTCTCTGGATGTAATGGGCTGGGAAGTTAAGAATGAGGGTCTATATGTGGTGTTCTCAAAGGACATCCCATCCATAATAGAGGGATGGCTAAAGCCTAATGTAACGGAATTTCTAAGGGGAAAAGGCATAGAAATGGAAGAGATAAACCACTTTGTTGCCCATCCCGGCGGAAAAAAAGTCATTGATGCTTATCAGAAAGCGCTGCAATTTGACCCTGGTATGACAGAGATTTCACTTGATGTATTAAGGGAATTCGGTAATATGTCATCTGCAACTATTCTTTACGTACTCAAAAGGTTTATGGAGATAGGCAGACAGGGAGATACCGGGCTGGCAACTGCACTCGGACCGGGATTCAGCTCGGAATTATTGCTGCTGGAATGGGAGTGAATACATGCTGTTCTTAATTTTTATTACCTTCATCATTTTGCAAAGGGCTGCAGAGCTTGCTGTAGCCCGGAGTAATGAAAAGTGGATGAAAGAGCGTGGAGCATTGGAATTTGGCCAGAGGCACTATCCGTGGATCGTTGCTGTTCACGCTTCATTTTTTGTCTGCTATTTGCTGGAAGTATTCATCTTTGAAAAGAATCTGTCGCCTTTTTGGCCCATATTGCTGATTCTGTTCTTCCTTACCCAGGCGGGAAGGGTATGGGCGCTGTTTTCCTTGGGCAAATACTGGAATACGAAAATCATTGTCCTGCCGGGAGCTGAGGTAGTCAGAAGAGGGCCATACCGGTTTATAAAGCATCCCAACTATGCCATTGTAGCTGCTGAATTTCTCGTGATTCCTTTAATGTTTCAGGCTTATTTAACGGCTGCTGTATTTACTCTGCTAAACATAATAGTGTTATCTGTCAGAATACCGGCGGAGGAAAAAGCACTGAAGGAATTGACAGAATACGAAGAAGCTTTTTTACGATTACGGCCTGACCTTAATGAAGATATTAAAAAAGTTTGACAATTTTAAATTCCCTATTGAAAATGATTATCGTTCGTGATAAACTTCTAATTGAATTTGAAAATTATTCTCAATATCATTCCAACAGGAAGGTGCTGCTACATATGACAATTCTTTTCGTTGCCGGCACAATTGCTGCCTACTCACTTGTTATGAAACATGTTTTAAATAACGTAGCTAGACCACATACAAGATAATTACTACTTATTAAAACCAGGCTATCAATGCCTGGTTTTTGTTTTCATATCGTCTATTTAATTAGGTTTTTAGAAGTTAAATACATTAATGCACTGAGTTGATTGGAGCGGAAGGCGCGAGATCCTCGAAAATGCTATCGCATTTTCTTCGTGCGGTGTTTTTTCAGGGAAGCTTATTCAACGTCCAGTGAGAGCAGCGGGACAGGTGAGACCCCGGAGACGCGTAGCGTTGAGGAGGCTCAGCGCCCGCCCCACGGAAAGCGAGTGTCTGCAGCGGAAATCAACGGGCCAAATTGAAAGACAAACAATTTATAAGCAGTAATTTGAAAATAGAACATAGAATAACAGCAGAAACTGATTTGCTGATAAAAATTAGAAAAATCAAAGATTAATCCATCCTGTATAGGAAAATAAACAAAAATCATTTAAAATAGGAAGTAAATTAAAGTTACAAGGGGATTAATGGAAATGGCCGACACGATTTTGCAACCAGGATTGCAGCAAACTGAATTAATTAACAGAATAACTGCTATATATACATTTGCCCAGAGAAATGGAGATGCCGAGACAGCCCAAAGAGCTAAGGATCTCGTGCTTAAGCTAACGAACCAGGAATTTGCCATTGCTTTTTGCGGTCATTTTTCTGCCGGAAAATCAAGCATGATCAACAGGCTGGCAGGAGAAGATCTTCTTCCTTCATCGCCGATTCCAACCAGTGCCAACCTGGTCAAAGTCAAATCAGGTGAGGAAGATTATGCAAAAGTAATTTTTAAGGAAGGAAAGCCAAGACTTTATCCTGCTCCATATGATTACGGACAGGTAAAATCCTATTGCAAAGATGGCGATTCTATCCATTCCATTGAAATAAGCCATTCTGCCACCAGCTTGCCAAAGAAGGCAGTGATTATGGATACACCCGGAATCGATTCCACTGATGATGCGCATAGAATTGCTACTGAATCTGCTCTTCATTTAGCTGACCTCATTTTTTATGTAATGGATTACAACCATGTCCAGTCGGAATTAAATTTTCTTTTTACGAAAGAACTGACGGCAGCAGGAAAAGATGTTTATCTTGTTATCAATCAAATTGATAAACATCGCGATGAAGAACTCAGCTTTGAGCAATTCAAAAAAAGTGTAAAGGATTCATTTGCATCCTGGGGAGTAAAGCCTGCCCGGATTTTTTACACCACGTTAAAAGACGAGAACCATCAGGCAAACGATTTTAAGGAACTTCAGAGCTTTATTAACAGCAGCATCGCTGATCGTGAAGAACTTTTGCCTCAGTCTGTATTTAATTCTTTGAAGAAATTAACAGAGGATCATCTTGAGTTTTTAAGAGACTCTCATGCAGCTGAAAAAGCTGACTGGGAAGAAAAACTGGCAGAACTTGATCAGGATGACAGGGAGCAGCTTCCCGGCAGACTGGAAGACCTGGAGAACCAGTTAAATAAGCTGAATTCTTCCTTACATGAAGCTGATATAGAGGTAACCCGTAAATTAGATGAGATTTTGAAAAATGCTTATTTAATGCCTTTCCAAACGAGGGAACTGGCTGAATCATATCTTGAATCGTGCCAGCCTTCCTTTAAGATTGGCCTGTTTTTCAGCAAACAGAAAACGGAGCAGGAAAGGTCATTGAGGCTTGACCGCTTCTATGAGGATTTATCAGAAAACGTTAAATCTCAGCTGGAGTGGCATATAAAGGAGCTGTTTTTACAGCAGTTCAAGAAGCATAATATCCATGATTCTGAAAAACTTGCACAAGTTCAGAGCTTCAAGCTTAACTTTGAACCAGCTGTTTTAGCTGAAACGGTAAAATCCGGGGCAATGGTTTCAGGTGACTATGTTCTGCAATATACAAACGACACAGCTGAGGCTGTAAAGAGAATTGCCAAAAAGAACGCAGCTTCTTTAAAGAATGCACTTCTAGAAGCACTCGAAGAAAATAACAGCCAGGAACAAACAGCGCTGGTCAATGAAATTCACACCCTTAATGCTTACGCTGAAGCATTAAATGCGCTAAAGGCCATCCATGAAAAAATTAATAAGGCATCAGCGGGAATGAAAGTCTATTTGACTGGTGAATTTAATACTCATGAGTTTCAGGAAAAAGCCCAGATGCTTGCAGCAGAAGAAGTTGATGAAGCTGAAGTTGTTTTCCTGAATGAAGATAAAGCTAAGAAAGAACAGGCAACCCGGAAATCTGAACAGTCACTTGATGAAGAGCCTGAAAAGGAAGCGGTTGCTGTTGCGGTACAGCCTGTTATTGAAAAGCTTCGATATACTGCTAATGCAGTAAAGGAGCTCCCTGGCTTCAGAAAGCTTGCAGCTGATTTGGCAGATAAAGCATCAAGGCTTGAGAGCAAAGAATTCACAGTTGCCCTTTTTGGTGCATTTAGTGCAGGGAAGTCTTCCTTTGCCAACGCTTTGATCGGGAATAAGCTTCTTCCTGTTTCACCGAATCCGACGACAGCTGCTATCAATAAGATTAAGCCTGTTACAGATGAATATAAACATGGAACCGTTCTTGTTAAAGTTAAAGATTCACATACACTTTTAAATGATATCAATCATTCCTTGAAGGTGTTTGATTATTCAGCAGGAAACTTCGATGATGCTGCCGCCGCAATTAAGAAGATTACTGGGGAAAACCAGGATTTTGATGCGAGTGAAAAGACACACTTTGCATTTCTTAATGCATTTATGAAAGGGTACAATTTCTTCACTGATAAGCTGGGGAAAATCATTAAAGCTGACTTGGATGAGTTTGGGGATTATGTTGCCAATGAAGAAAAATCATGCTTTGTTGAAACGATTGAAGTTTACTTTGACTGTGAACTGACAAGGCAGGGAATTACCCTGGTTGACACACCCGGCGCTGATTCGATTAATGCGAGGCATACCGGCGTTGCATTTGAATATATTAAAAACTCGGATGCTATCCTTTTTGTCACTTATTATAATCATGCCTTCTCAAAAGCGGATAGAGAGTTTCTTATCCAGCTGGGGAGGGTTAAGGATACCTTCTCCCTTGATAAGATGTTCTTTATTGTCAATGCCATTGACCTTGCCAATAATGAGGAGGAAAAAGATTCGGTTCTACAGTACGTTGAAGAACAACTGGTGCAATACGGAATCCGCCGTCCTAATTTGTCTGGCATTTCAAGCCTTCAAGCTCTGGCAGAGAAGCTGGATAGCAGCAAAGAGGAAGTATCCAATATCAGTTCATTTGAAAAAAGCTTTTACTCCTTTATTAATCAGGATCTGCTGAATATTTCCATTTCATCAGCTGAAACAGAGTGGAGGCGCCTACTAGCCCAGCTGAGGTCTTATATTTCTTCCTCACAGGAAAATAAAGAAGTCCGGATTGAAAAGCTCAAACAGCTTGAGAAAGAACATAAGGATATTACTGCGATTATCAGCGGACAAAAACCTGAACTGCTTTCCCAAAGGCTTGAACAGGAAACAGATGAGCTCGTCTATTACATCAAACAGAGGGTATTTCTTCGTTTCTATGACTTTGTGAAGGAGGCCTTCAATCCATCAGTTCTGAAAGATGACGGCAGGAATTTAAAGAAAATGCTTAAGTTGGCACTGGACGAATTCCTTGCAAGCTTTGGATTTGATTTTGCCCAGGAGCTTCGTGCTACAACATTAAGGCTTGAATCCTATATATCCAAACTGATCGCTCAGCAGCAGGAGACTATTTCGAAAAAAGCCTCCAATGTAAACAGTGATTTGACTTTTAGCACATATGAGCCCTTAAAAATGGAAAGTATTGAATTTGAATCAGCATTTTCCAATGAAGACACGAACCAATTTAAAAAAGCTTTGTCCTACTTTAAAAATCCAAAAGCATTTTTTGAAAAAAATGAGCGCAAGCAATTAGCTGATGAACTGGAGAAGAACCTGCAGGAACCTGCAGAACGTTATCTGCAGGCTGAAAGCAGCAGGCTGAAATTCCATTACAGCAGCCAGCTGATGACTGAATTCGAGCGGCTGCTCAATTCGCTGATTGAACAGAACAACGAATATTATGAAGGAATTACGGCTGCTTTAAAAGATGATTTCCCAATTGAAGAGCTGAAAGAAATTGAGAGGAATATTGCACAGTACGAAAACTAACTTGGAAAGGTTGCTGCTTTTCACATGGACAAATGGCTGTGCACAGCAGAAGAGAAATATAATATCGATATCCTTTTTGCATGTGACGCGGGGAGCAGGGCGTGGGGGACAGATGATGCGGATTCGGATTATGATATTCGCTTCATCTTCAAACATAAGAATCTTAAAACATATCTTTCCCTTGAACGCGCAAAAGATGTTATCAATACAGATACCCCTTATGATGCGCATGGCTGGGATATCTTTAAAGCATTTGACCTTATGCAGAAATCCAATCCCAGTATATTTGAATGGGCATACTCACCTATTGTCTACAAGGAAATGAACGGCTTTTCAGAAAGACTGAGGAGTATTGCGGAAGAAGAGTTTTCAAGATTTAAGTTATTCCATCATTACACTCAGGCTTTTTCACGGAATCTCGGTGAAGCGGTAAAAAATGAGAATCTTACGTTTAAGAAACAAAAGCTGCTGATTCAGGCAGTAAGGGCGTGCCTCATATCAAGGCAGCTGCTTAAGCAAAGTAATGTAAAAGGGGATTTTTTGTATACAGGTCTCTTTTGCATAAAGGCCGAGGATGAGATCACCCGCTTTTATCAGACCCTGGTTCATGCAAAACAAAGCGGGAGGATTATCGAGAATCATTTAGCAATGCAAATGGCGGAGAAACTGGAGTCAGAAAGGGAACTGCTCTATGCAGCAGCTGACTCAATGCCTAAAGAAAAAGGCAAGGTATCCGGATTGAATGAATGGCTTTGGGAACTGCTGAAGATTTAATATCATTTCTGAGAAGAAAAGGGAGACAAATGGAGAAGAATTCTTTTCATGCATGTGCAACCTGCATAAACTTCCAGCCTGAAAAACGTAAAGACGGAATGTTTTATTTTTGCAGCAGGCTGGGCTATGAGACAAAGCCTGACTATCAATTTAATTGCTGGACACCAAAGGAACATATAATACACCTGATGGAAAAGAGAAAAGGGGAGAACCTTAAATGAAGTATCTAGCAGAAAAGGAATGGGTATTATCCAAACTGGATGACTCCAATATCCGAATTGCCGACTGCCGTTTTAAACTTGGATCGCCAGATGAAGGGCGCAGCTTATATGATCATAGCCATATTCCCCATGCAGTGTATTTTGATCTGGAGAAAGATCTGTCAGGTCCGGTAAGAGAACACGGAGGCCGGCATCCCCTTCCGGATCCAGCTCAACTTAAAAAAGTCCTTGAGAAAGCCGGGATCAGCAGAGATACCACAGTTATTGCCTATGACGGCGGAGAAGGGGCTTTTGCTGCAAGATTCTGGTGGCTGCTCAGGTATTTAGGGCATGAGAAAGTGTTTGTATTGAACGGCGGATATAAGGAATGGGCTGAAAGCGATTATCCTTTGACTAAAGAAGTTCCCAGCATGGAGCGCGCGGATTTTAAAATTGATCTGCAGCCTGACATAATTGCCTCATGCGAAGAAGTTAAAAGCGTCGCAGGTAATCAGGATAGCGCTGTATTAATTGACTCCAGAGAGGAAAAGAGATACCTGGGGCTGGAGGAGCCAATTGATAAAAAAGCAGGCCATATTCCAGGAGCAATCAATAAAGTTTGGCTTGAAGCATATAAAAATGGCAGATTTAAAGATACCAAAGAACAGGAAAATCGATTTGCAGGTATGGATAAAAACAAACCCATCATTGTTTATTGCGGCTCTGGTGTAACGGCGGCACCTAATTTTCTTGCTTTAAAGGAAGCCGGCTATAAACATGTTAAATTATATGCAGGAAGCTTCAGCGATTGGATCTCTTATGACAGCAATAAAATAGAAACTGTCGAAAAATAGTGAAATCCCTTTTTAAAAAGGGATTTTTTTACTGTTTAAATTATTATATAATTTAAAATGTTTGATAGATTAGAAATTTTGGAGGGGAAATATGAATACTTCGGGTTACACCATAACCAAAAAACAAAAAACCGATATAACTCAAATATTGGTCACGACGGGAATCATTCTTATATTATCTGCAATATTTATTCCAATATTTTTACTTTCGCCATTTCAGGCTCAATTTTACAGGCCTGAAGGAACCTGGGTATTCGAAGCGCCAAAATCAGCTTATTTGACATTTAGCATTGGTCTGGCAGCTGTGGGTGTTTTTATCATATTGGGAGTTTGGATGAAGAGCGCCGAAAAATTCGGGTGGTTTGGAAAAGTTTTTGTCGGAGCAGGATTTTTAATTTCGCTTTTGATGGCAATTTTAAGTTTTGATTATTATCACTATATCGATAAAAATGGTGTGCATTTCAACACCTTACTCAGTTTGCAGGAGAAGCATTATGAATGGTCGGAAATTCAGCAGGCAAGGCAAACGGTTATAAATAAAATGGGTGTTATGTCAGATGATGAATTAATTTTTACTTTTTCCGATGGAACTGCTTATTCATTTCAGCTAAATGATAATATCCGCAAAGCGAGAATCGCGACTTACTATGAATTGGAAGAACAAGGAGTGGAATTGATCAGGGAAACGGACTGATTCTGTAAAACTTTTCAAGAGAAATGGAGAGTTTCCCATGTTATAATAGTTGTTATGATTATAATTGGGAGGCGGAGACATGAACGAGAATAAACCTTCACTGCTGCTTGTTGATGGAATGGCGCTGCTGTTCAGAGCTTATTTTGCAACAGCAATGTCCGGTCAATTTATGATAAATTCTAAAGGAATTCCTACAAACGGAGTTTATGGTTTTGTTAAACATTTTTTAACAGCTGTTTCTTCCTTTAATCCGTCACATGTGGCAGTATGCTGGGATATGGGCAGCAAAACCTTCCGAACGGAAATGTTCGATGCCTATAAAGCAAACCGTCCAGAAGCTCCGATTGAACTTGTGCCTCAATTCGATCTGGTAAAAGAAGTGGTGGAAGCCTTCGATGTACCTAATATTGGCCTTGAAGGGTTTGAAGCTGACGATTGCATTGGAACCATTGCAAAAAAAGCAAGCCAGGAAGCGGAAGTTCTGATCCTTACTGGTGATCAGGATATGCTGCAGCTTCTGGATGACAATATTTCTGTCATTTTACTGCAAAAAGGCTACGGCAATTACCTTGTGCATACAACGGAGACGTTTTATGAAGAAAAAGGAATCACACCTAAGCAGATGATTGACCTGAAAGCCTTCATGGGAGATACGAGTGATAATTACCCGGGTGTAAAAGGAATTGGCGAAAAAACAGCGCTTAAGCTGCTTCAGCAATTTGAGCATATTGAAGGCGTATTAGAAAATCTGGAACAGCTGACAAAGGGACAGCGTGCCAAGATCGAACAGGATCTTGAAATGCTCCACTTGAGCAGGCAGCTGGCCGAAATAAAATGCGACGTTCCTGTTGAATGCCCTCTTGACCTCGCCCAATTCACAATGAACCGTGAAAAGGTCCTCGAGAAATTCACTGAAATTGAATTCCGCGGCCTTCACAGATTCCTTGATATTAAAAAGGAATATGCATAAATAAAGCTCCAGGCTTAGCCTGGAGTTTTTTTATGCATACATCGAAAAAAGCCGCACGTGGCGGCCATCCTAATATTATTTAGTATTTTTCTTCTTCGCTGCATTCTCCAGTTTGCTTTTAGGCTCTTCTGCAAATTCAGCATCCTGTCCGTATCCTTGCGGGTTTACGCCAGGTGCTTTTTTTCCTCTGTTTGTATGTCCGTTTTTACTCATCTGATTCACCTCCTAAGTCAGCAATTCTTCATTTGATAAGCTTATTATTGTTAAAGTCTTCGGGTTTTAATCATGTACAGGCAGGGTACAATTTAGCAACTGATGCGGTGAATTTTTTCTTCAGATCCGGTTTAATTACTCCATAAAATCCAATCTATTTAGCGTTTGAAGGAGGAATAATAAAAGTCTGCATACTTAACACTAATGATGAGGTGAGTTTTTATGAACAAGGGAGTTTATATTGCTCTTTTAAGTATAGGGATGGCACAGGGTTTGAAAATTCCGATCCACTATGTGAAAAAGGGAGAACTGCGTCCGGATTTATTTTTCCAGACAGGAGGCATGCCAAGTTCCCATTCGGCAGGCGTATCGTCTTTAACCACGTTTATTGCTTTAAAGCGGGGTGTACCAACGGTAGATTTTGCTCTATCACTGGTTTATGGCCTGATCGTAATGTATGATGCACAGGGAATCAGGCGCCAGACAGGTGAGCTTACCCTAAAAGTAAACAGTCTGGGTGAGCTGGTTGATAAAATTCACAAAGATGAAACCGTAAAATTTGAGGAAGAAGGTCCAAAAAAGCTGAAGGAAATGCTTGGCCACCAGCCTGCTGAAGTATTAGGCGGAGCACTCCTGGGTGTATTAACCGGAACACTTGGCTACCTTCTTACTAAAAAGAAAAAATAGCTGCTCACTTGAGCTTACAGCGCCCCTGCTTCATGCCGAAAAAAGGTAGATAATTGTCGAAAAATCAGTTAAGATTTAAGAATACAGGAGGAGCAGGGGAAGAGGGTAAGTACAATGAAGACAGTTGAAGAATATTTGCATTTTTTGCAAAGTAAAGGTTTTCAATTCAGGGAGGACGCAGTTGGCTTCATTTACTTTGGCAAACATTATACCAATGCTTCTGACGAGCTGGCCAATGCTGCGATAGAACTGACATTAAAGGCACAGAAATCATTTGACGGAAGTTTCTACGTTTCTTTGCTGGAAACTTTGGTTTCAAAGAATATTACCAGCAGGCGGGAAGCAATAAAATTTGTAAAAGAAAAAGCAATCATCTAAAAAGGCGTGTCTGTTTCGAGAACACGCCTTTTTTGAATTATGAAGCTGTTTTTTTTCTGAAGGTTAAAAACGTTTTCTTAGCAGGCAGTTCTGCAAAAATCATTCCCGCAAAAATAAGCAGACAGCCGGCCAGGGCACTAAACGAAAGTCTTTCATTCGCCCACATAAATCCTGCAGCTGCTGCAAACACGGGCTCCATAGCGAAAATCAGGGCAACTCTTGTTGGTGTTGTGTACTTTTGAAATGCCGTCTGTGCAAAGAATGCGATAGCGGTAGCAAAAAGTGAAGTCACAATAAGCGCAGTAACCACATTGGCTTTAAATAAAACTTCTGTCTCCAATGCCTGCTGCCAGTCTTCAGTGATCAATGCGAAAATAACTGATAATACTGCCACCGTACTTACTTGGATAACCGTTAATAGCAGGGCTGGGTATTTGCTGCTGTATTTACCTGTAAAGATAATATGGAGGGCAAAACCGACAGCACAGATTAATACATAGGCATCACCAATATTCAGCGGGGCATTATCGGTCATGGTTAGAAAATATAGTCCGGCCGTCGCGATTAAAACTCCGATAATGGCATTGAATCCCGGCTTGATTTTTAGCAGCATTAAAGAAAAGACTGGAACCATTACTACACTTAACCCCGTAATAAAGCCGGCTTTTGAAGAAGTTGTGTGCAGCAGGCCGATGGTTTGAAAGGCATAGCCAATAAATAAAAACAAGCCCATAATAACTCCGGATATTAAAAGCTCTCTATCCATTTTCTTTATCTGTTTTCTTTCAAAAATAACAAGCCATCCGCCCAGAATTAAAGCGGCCAGGAAAAAACGGACACCATTAAAAGAGAATGGCTCAAGAAAAGCAATGGCGTTTTGTACTAGCACAAAGGTGGTTCCCCACACAAAGGCAACCAGCAAAAGGCTTACATCTGCAAATATTACTGATCTATTCATGATCTTCCTGACCTTTCACTTTGTTTTTGTGAATGGCAGCTCTTGCTAATTCATCCGCTGCCTTGTTTTCAGAGCTGGGAACCCACTTCATAAAAAATAAATCAAATTTTCCTGTAAGCTCCAAAGATTCTTCAAGCAGTGGGGCAAACTTTTTATTTTTTACAAATTCTTTTTCAACAGCACGGTTAACAAGCTGTGAATCCGTTCGAAACGAAACAGTTTTATATCCCTTATCAATGCATAATTTCAGTGCATGAATAAATGCACGGTATTCTGCTTCGTGATTTTCCATGCAGCCCAATGCGATGGAAAAGCGTTCAACCTGGCCATTATTTTTTATAAATATGCCTGCACCGCTGGGACCCGGGTTTCCCGCACTTGCTCCATCGATATATACTTCAATCAATTGAATTGCCTCCTGATTTTAACACTATAATAGGGTAAACTAAATGTAGTTTATCACAAAAATAGTTGATACTGCAGAAAAAGGATACCTAAAAGGCATCCTAATCTTTTACTGGGAAACGTTTAGCGATATAGCCAAACGGGGTATCAAGTACAGCTACTATAAATTTCAGCAAGTAAGTTGTGATGAAAATTTGGATCCATTCTTCCAGGGGAAATACACCAAGGAAGGCAATGCTTGTAAACACAAGGGTATCCAATAGCTGGCTGACCATGGTGCTGCCATTATTCCTGATCCAAAACTGGCCGTCTTTTGGAAATTTCTTTTTTAAATAGGTAAAGATATAAACATCTGTAAATTGGCTGACTAAATAGGCAGCGAGGCTTCCGGCAGCAATTCGCGGCAGAACCGAGAAAAGAGTGCTGAGAGATTCCTGTGCAAAATCCGTTTCATGCGGTTTGAACATTAATACCATCTGCATAATCAGAGTCATGGACAGAAGAGTAAAGAAACCGAGCCATACAGCTTTTTTCGCTTCTTCTTTTCCGTACTTCTCATTTAAGATATCTGTAACAAGAAAAGCTGTACCATACATAGCGTTGCCTAAAGTGGCGGTCAGTCCGAACATTTCAATTGTTTTTACGACTTGAAGGTTGGCCATGACAGTGGAGAAGCCGATCCACACGAAAAGACCAGTCTTTCCGAACAGGCGGTACATCGCCAATACTAAAATGAAATTAATTATTGCAAAAAGCAATCCAAACCATTCATTAAACATCAAATTCCTCCTAGTTTTGTTAATGCGGGAGTTTTCGAACCGCAGAATATAAAAATGTCATTGACCATTATACCTTGAAATATACTCATTTAGTAATAAACAAAGGAAAGTATAATAAGTTCAACTATTGCAAACAGTTCTAATAATGATAACCAGCTAATAAAGTACAGAAAGGCTGACCTCAATGAAATATAAATTAGAATGGAAATATAAACTTAAAGGAACTGAGGATATTTTGTTTACTTCAGACCTGATCGATGGTGAAACTGCTTTGCAGGCTGGTGAAGATATTGAAAAGTCGGGCAAGGGCAAAGAGGTAATTTATTATGATGAAGCCGGCACTTCCTGGAGCACAAAGGAAATGAAAAAGCTTCTTATGGAAGTTGAAGAGGATCCTCATGATATTACCGTATTTTTTGATGGCGGCTTTAATAAAGATACCGGCCAGGCCGGACTCGGTGCGGTCATTTATTTTAAACAGGGTAAAAAAAAGTATCGTGTGCGGGCAAATGAGCTTTTTGATGAGATGGATAATAATAATGAGGCAGAATATGCAGCAATTTATTACACCCTGAATCTGCTTGAAGAAATGGGCGTTCATCATATGACATGTGAATTTAAGGGGGATTCCCAGGTAGTATTAAAACAGCTTGAAGGTGAATGGCCTTGTTATGAAGAAAATCTAAATCGCTGGCTTGACCGGATAGAAGAAAAGATTAAAAAGCTGGGCATACTGCCAAGATATAAATCCATTCCGCGCAATGAAAATAAAGAAGCGGATAAGCTGGCAAGCCAGGCACTGCAAGGGAAATTTATTAACAGCAAAATGCAGATCATATAATCGCAAATAAGGAAGGCGTGAACCGTTTTGAGCAGAAAGGAAATTATCAATGAAGTGGAGGAGCTGATGACCAGTTACTGCAAAGACTGCTTCCTTCATAAACATCATAAAGATGAAAAAGGGCGCAGATATGCCCATCGATTTTGCATTACAGAGTGCACTGTCGGTGTGAAAATAAAATCGATAGGAAGCAAGCTTTCATAAAGTGAAACTTCAATCAGTGGGGGGCTTTATCCCCACTGATTGTTAGTTGAACCAATCGGGCCTTTACAGGCAGTTTGACCCCCGCTTATCCTCTATTGATTCATCAGAGTTATAAAGTGGGGGTCTTACTGCCTGTTAGACTGCGATAAAGTGAAACTTCAATCAGTGGGGGGTTATCCCCACTGATTGTTAGTTCTTCTTTCGGGCCTTTACATTATAAAGCGAGGCGACTTGCCTTGAGGTGACAAGCATAAGACGAGCAGATGTTGGAAAGTGCTTTTCTTCCTATCAGCTGATTGGCTTATGACCTCGAGCCTCTATGAGCTGCAGCTGGATTGGGCAGTTTGTGACCCCGCTTATCTTCCATTGATTCATCTGAGTCTTGATGTGGGGTCTCACAGCCCGTTAGACTGCGATAACCTGGACAAAAATAAAAGGCTGGCAGATGCCAGCCTTTTTATCGTTATATTTGAATTATAGTTTTACAACGTTTGCAGCTTGAGGTCCACGGTTTCCTTCAACGATTTCAAAAGAAACTTCCTGGCCTTCTTCTAAAGATTTGAAACCATCACCTTGGATAGCTGTGAAGTGTACGAATACATCGTCTCCGCCTTCAACTTCGATAAAACCGAAACCTTTTTCATTGTTGAACCATTTTACTTTACCGTTTTGCATGTTTACTTTTCCTCCTAAGCCTTTCAAGACACAACAGGTGCCTTAGATGAATATTACCACCTAACAAAACATAAAGCAGATATTTTTAGCTAATAACGGAAATATATTCTGTTAAATGATGATTATAATATACACGAATGGGCACTTTCAGTCAAGGAAATGAACACCTTTTTTACAAAAAACATTAAAATATTTTAAATATTTTTACTTTTTTATGCTGGGGAGGAAAATACAAAGTTTCTGCTGTGATCTGATAACATAAATTATCGTTTTTCTCATATGAATTATTAATTATCTTGTTGTTAAAGGGTGAGGAAAATGTACAGGTTTTCGATTGAGGATCAGGATTGGATTTTGAGGTTTTCACCCAACATCCAAATTGAAGCGGAGGAGAAGCAGGCCATTATAAGCTCCATTCTGCAGGTTGGCAAGGATCTCCCGCAATATTCGCATGGAGAGTCTTTTATCATTATGAATGACCAATTAGGCATTATCGTTTTTAGTGTCGAGAAAATACCATCTATGATATTGACCGTCTCAAACATTGTTACAGAAGATAAATGGTACATTCAAAAGAACCTTACAATAAAGCGGTATCATAAAGAATGATCGGCAAATGCCGATTTTTTTTTGAGAGATAAAAAAGTATAAACTTTGTACGTAGATAACAATCATCGCAGGACTAAAAGCGTTAGCTTTAGGAGGAGCGCCTGCCCCCTCGAGGTCACCAGTCTGTCTTGTTTCGGCTCCTAGGGACGAAAGACTAGCCAATCCCTTCCAGAAGGAAAGAACACCTTCTTGCAGGGCTCTTCTTATGGTAGTCTTCCCTGAGCAGTCGCCTCCACATTTCGGACAACCCTCCCAAAAAGGCAAAGAACGCCTTCCCATGAGGCTCGTCTTGTGCTTTAGGCCCGCAGGACAAGGAAGGCTTCGTCAGCATAAACATTGCACGACCAAAAGCGGCAGCTTTTGGGAGGACGTGGCGTTCTTAGTCTGCGTTCCTTCGTGGGCATGGCGCTTGGGCTTTTCTTATTGTGAACAGGTTTAATAGGTAAAAAATCACAGAGTCTTCCGCCTTATGCAAACGCTTTCTCTTTTGGATTAATATATAATTGCAGGAATCTTTAAACAATTTATAAAGGAGGGCTTAGGTTGAAAGGGTTTAAACAGTTTATTTTTCTGGCCGCAGCTATAATATTGGCGGCATCAAATTTTTCATCCCCATTTATGCAAACGATTGCATCGGCCGAAAAAACAACACAGGGGGCCGGTCAGACTACAGCAGTCACCATCCATTATCAGCCTGAAGAGGGCGAAATAAAGGATTGGAATTTGTGGGTATGGCCTAAAGATGGCGAGGGTCAGGTTTTTGAATTCACTGGTGAAGATGAGTTTGGACTTATTGCAGAGGTTATGCTGCAAGGTATTCATGATGAAGTTGGTTTTATTGTCCGCACTGACAGCTGGGAGAAAGATGGAGGGGACCGATTCATCAATGTAAAGAGCGGCAATGATGAGGTATGGGTGAAAGCAGGCGATGAACATACCTATACATCACCGCCTGATGGTGAGTACAGAGACTTTCCAGCATTTGAACGTGTGAAGGTCAAACTCCACTACTTTCGATATGACGGGAATTATGAAGGCTGGAATTTATGGACATGGCCAGAAGGCAAGGATGGGAAAAGAGTTGATTTTACAGCAGAAGATGATTTTGGGAAAGTTGCAGAGTTTGAGCTTGAAAATCCGGAAGGTATGAAAAAGGCCGGATTTATAGTCAGGAAGAGCATGGAAGGAAATGATTGGGCCGGCAAGGAATTTGGTGATCGCTTTATTGCAAAGTTCGATGAAAATGGGAATGCAGAAATATGGATTGTTCAGGGAACAGAAAGAATTTATTACAATCCAGCATATATTGAAAAAGATCCAAAAATAGTGAATGCTTCTATGGATACTTTTAATCAGATTACGCTTGAAACCAATTTTCCTTTCCAGTGGAGGGATTGGAAATCCATAATTAATATTGACAATGCCGATATTAAAGAAGTTGTCCCTTATGACGCGAACGAGGAAAATGATTTTACAAATAAAGTAAAAGTGATAACAGAAGATAAACTGGATTTCAGGCAATCTTATAAAATCTCTGCAGTTTCATTCGGAGAGGCAGAGGTGAAGTTAGGGGAGATTGTCAGATCAAAGGAATTTGATGATGCTTTCTATTATGATGGGAAGCTGGGAAACCAGTATACGAAAAATCAAACCTCTTTCAGGCTTTGGGCCCCTACAGCAAGTGAAGCATCGATTGTGCTTTATGACAGCTGGGATGATCAGACCGCAGAAGAACTTCCTCTTAAAAGAGGTGAAAAAGGAACCTGGACAACTGTTCTAAAAGGTAATCAACATGGGCTGATTTACAATTATAAAGTTAACATCGGAGGGGAATGGGCAGAAGCGACTGATCCCTATGTCCGGGCTGTAACAGTGAATGGCGACAGGGGCGTTGTAATGGACCTGGACTCAACCAATCCTAAACAGTGGAATAAACAGAAGCCGGAGTTAAAGAATCCAGAGGACTCCATCATTTATGAAGTTCATGTACGGGACCTTTCAATTCATGAGGACAGCGGCATGAAGCATAAGGGGAAGTTCCTAGGGGCTGCTGAGAAAAGCACCATAAATTCTAAAGGAGAAAAAACAGGTTTAAATCATATAAAAGACCTTGGAGTCACACATGTTCAGTTCCTTCCGATTTATGACTACCGGACAGTTGATGAAACAAAACTGGACGAACCGCAATATAACTGGGGCTATGATCCTAAAAACTATAATGTGCCGGAAGGATCCTATTCTACTGATCCTTATGATCCAGCGGCAAGAATTACAGAATTGAAGACAATGATTCAGGCATATCATGATGAGCAGCTGCGGGTTGTAATGGATGTTGTGTATAATCATGTGTTTGCAGTAAATGAATCCAGTTTCCACAAGCTTGTTCCAGGCTACTATTTCCGCTATAACGAAGATGGAACACTTGCCAATGGCACAGGCGTCGGCAATGATACAGCTTCAGAAAGAAAAATGGTGCAGAAATTTATTGTGGACTCTGTTGCCTATTGGGCTGAGGAATATAATCTTGATGGATTCCGCTTCGATCTGATGGGCATTCATGACACTGAAACAATGAATAAAGTAAGAGAGGCATTGGATGCTATTGATCCTACTATCATTATCATTGGTGAGGGCTGGGAATTAAACACACCACTGGCAGCTGAAAAGAAGGCCAATCAGAAAAATGCCGAAGATATGCCTGGCATTGGCCATTTCAATGATGGCATCCGGGATGGATTAAAAGGCAGTGTGTTTGATGAAATGGATAAGGGTTTTGTAAATGGCAAACAAGGCATGGAAAGCTTTGTACAGCAAGGAATTGCAGCCGGATTGGATTATCCGGATGCAATGGCCACATACAAAGATCCTGAACAGGCGGTTACGTATGCTGAGGCACATGATAACCACACTCTTTGGGATAAGCTTGAACTGACCAATCCAGATGCAGCGGAAGAATCCAAAAAGAAAATGCATAAATTGGCTTCTTCCATCATACTGACATCCCAAGGAGTCAGCTTTGTTCATGCTGGCCAGGAATTCATGCGGACAAAGTATGGGGATCACAACAGCTATAAATCCCCTGACAGTGTAAATCAGTTAGACTGGGACCGCCGAACTGAATTCAGCGGGGAAGTAGACTATTTTAAAGGTCTGATTAAGCTCAGAAAGCATTATAAATCCTTTAGAATGACAACAGCTGAGGATATTCAATCAAAGCTTCATTTCATTGATGCCCCGGATAATACTGTGGCCTACAGACTGGATGCAAAAGGCCTGAAAGATAGGGCGAAAGAGATCGTTGTAATCCATAATGCGAATACAGAACCAGCTAAAATATCACTTCCGGGCAAGGGCCCTTGGCATTTGCTTGCAGACGGAAAACAAGCTGGGATTAGAACCCTAAAGATATATCAGTCAAAAACAATTGAAGTACCCGCACAAACTAGCTTTATACTAAAAAGATAAGTAACGGAGGAGAATCCTGTCAGGGGTTCTTCTTTTTATTTGCTTAGCGGAACACGATTGTTTTAAAAATTTCATAACTATAAAGGTATTTTAACCCTTTTGCTAAATTTTTAGGTTAATATTAAAATAGATGTCTATATTTTGTATTACAACAAAGGGAGCTAAAGTATGAAACTGATAATCGCGGAAAAGCCCGATCAGGGTATGACGCTGGCTTCTATTTTTAAAATGAAGAAACACCAGGGATATATTGAGATCTTTCCAAATGATATATTCCCCCAGGGGGCTCATGTTACCTGGGCTATAGGCCACCTATGCCAGCTGTCTGCCCCTGAAAAATACAAAAAGGACTGGAAAAAATGGTCATTGGACACATTGCCGATCATTCCGGAGCAATTTCAATATGAAGTGACAAAGGATAAAGCAAAGCAATTTAATATAATCAAACAGCTAGCTTCTAATCCTGATTTAACAGAAATTATCCATGCGGGCGATGCAGGGAGAGAAGGAGAGCTTATCATCCGGAACATTCTAAGGCTTACCGGATCAAGAGTGCCTATGAAAAGGCTCTGGATCTCTTCTTTGACTCCAAAGGCCATAAAGGAAGGGTTCCTTGCCCTGCTGGATGAAAGTGACACAAGGAATTTATATTATGAAGCCTATACGAGAGCATGTGCCGACTGGGTCGTTGGGATGAATGCTTCGCGTTTATACAGTCTTCTTCTGCAGCAGAAAGGTTTCTCGGATGTTTTTTCAGTAGGAAGGGTTCAGACCCCAACTCTTGCTTTAATTGTAAAGAGAGAACAGGAAATTCAGAATTTTGTTTCCGAACCTTTCTGGGAGGTTAATGCACAGTTTAAAGTGGACGGGAAAAAATATACCGGCAAGTGGGAAAAAGATGGTGAGACCAGAATTAAAACCAAAGAGCTTGCCGAAAAGATTGCGGCATTTTGCAGAGATAAAGAGGCACAGGTAGAAGATGTGCAAGCTGAGAAAAAAGAATTCCTGCCGCCGATGCTTTATAATCTTTCGGCATTGCAGGCGGAAGCCAACCGCAGGTTCAAGTTCCCGCCTAAAAAAACACTTGATGTACTGCAGAAGCTTTATCAAAAAGGAATCGTATCATATCCCCGTTCAGACTCCAGGCATGTAACAGAAGGAGAAGCGGAAATGTTTCCGGAAATCCTCAGAAAAATGGAAGCAAAAGAGGAGTATAAGGAATTCTTCCCTCTGCCTATAAGCTCCATATTGCATAATAAACGGTTTGTGAATGACAAAAAGGTGACGGATCACTATGCCATCATACCGACGGAACAGGTGCCGGACCTGGGAAGATTATCTTTGGATGAAAAAATTCTCTATGATCTGATCGTGAGGAGCTTAATAGCTGCACATTATGGAAAAGCTGTATCAGAATATACAACTATAAAAACCCTTGTTGAAGGAAGGGCATTGTTCCTATCCAAGGGAAAAGTACAGCTTGAAGAGGGCTGGAGAAAAGTGATTCCGCAGCAGGAGAAGGAAAAGGAACCGATTCTGCCTTTATTGCAGGCTGGCGACCAGGGAACAGTGTTAAAGGCCGATGTAAAAGAAAGCAAAACCCAGCCGCCCAAAAGGTATACCGAAGGCCAGCTGATTACACTAATGAAATCGGCCGGTAAGCAGATCGAGGATAAGGAACTCGAAAAGGTTCTAATGAAAACAGAAGGCCTGGGAACGGAAGCCACAAGAGCGGGAATCATTACCATGCTGAAGGAGCGCAAATACATTGATATAAAGAAGAATCTTGTATATGCAAACTCAAAAGCAAAAATCCTTATTGAAGCGATAGGAACAGAGATACTTGCTTCCCCTGAAATGACTGCCAAATGGGAACAGCGGCTGAAGGACATTTCAGATGGGCAGGCATCCCCGAAACAATTCATGGAGCAGACCAATAAAATGGTAGGCCATTTGATCTCTGCCTCCATTGAACATTCTGGAAAGTGGGCATTCTCAGAAGAAGACAAAGAGGGATTCATCCCTGGGAAATTCAAACAAAAAAGATCAGCCAATCTGGGCAAATGCATGCTGTGTGATGGTAAAGTTGTGGATAAAGGAAGCTTTTATGGCTGCTCCAATTATAATAAAACCAAATGCACTTTCACTATTTCCAAAAGCATTATGGGCAAGACAATAACTCAAAAAATGCTCAAACAGCTATTAAAGGATGGAGAAACAGAATTAGTCGAAGGATTTACAAGCAAAGGAAAAGATAAAACATTCTCTGCTAAATTATCCTGGGACCGACAGGGAAACAGAGTTAAATTTCTCTTCCCGCAAAAGGCCTGAATAAGCCAGATGCAGTATATTTCCTTGTCTCCATTTTCCAACTGTAGTAAAATCGTTAAAGTCTAATATTTATTTAAGAAAGATATAAAGTGAACATGCGCTCTGCGCTTTTCTAATAATATCTGAATTTGTATCTTTGAATTTTGAGAACTGTCTAGCTCCAGCGCCTACCCCCTCGAGGTCACAAGCTTGTCTTGTTTCGGCTCCTAGGGACTCGGGGTCATAAGCCGTTTCCTTTCAGAAGGAAAAACGCCTTCTTACAGGAACCGTCTTATGCCTGTCGTCCCTGGGCAGTCGCCTCCACATTTCGGGCACTCCTCCCAAAAAGGCAAAGAACGCCTTTCTTAGAGGCTTGTCTTGTGCTTGTCGGGGGTGGGCAAGGCGCTTGCGCTTTTCTAATTGGCAGGAGGTTGCGTAATGCCAACACCAAGTATGGAAGATTACATTGAACAAATATATATGTTAATTGAAGATAAAGGATATGCGAGAGTTTCTGATATTGCTGAGGCTCTTTCTGTGCATCCATCTTCTGTGACAAAAATGGTTCAGAAGTTAGATAAAGATGAGTATCTTGTTTATGAAAAATACCGCGGGCTTATATTAACGCCAAAAGGGAAAAAAATCGGCAAGAGGCTTGTATATCGGCATGAACTTTTAGAACAGCTACTGCGTATTATTGGAGTCAAAGAAGAAAACATTTATGAAGATGTGGAAGGCATCGAACATCACCTGAGCTGGGATGCCATCGACCGGGTTGGCGACCTGGTTCAATTTTTTGAAGAGGATGACAGCCGCATCGGAGTGCTGAGGGAAATTCAGCGTAAAAATGAAGAAGAACAGTAAAAACCTGACTGCTATAAGTCAGGTTTTTTCATGTTTCGCAATATTAATAGAGACTTGGAAAATCATCAAAAGATGACGAATCGGAAGGATTCAGCTGCATAGAGCCGTCTTCGTTTTCATCAATATGGATACCCTCAATTACACCGTTCTCAGCCTCCATTAGTGCTTTGCGATAAGAAATAATCCGTCCTCCGGAAGTCTGGAAGGAAATTATTTCACCATTATTGTTGCGGTAGACTGCTGTCAGCTGCTCGCCGTTCATAAAAAACTCTCCTTATTCATTTTCTATTAATATTGTTGACGTTTTTACCATTTTATAATCAGAGGTATTTTTGAGAATCTTAGCGAATTTAAAATATTGGGAACTTTTTTATTGAACAATCGTATTCATAAACGGAGGGATAAAATGAGTACTTTTAATTGGTCTGCAGAAGCAGAGAAGCTTTGGGATAATAATTCGGAATCATGGAATGCAAAGAGCAGGGCAATGTGGGAGGAAGGAAGCCGAAAGGATATCATCTCCTTCTTCGAAAAGCATGTCAAAAAAGGATCTGCTGTTTGTGATCTTGGTTGCGGAGATGGTTACGGTTCATACAAGCTTGCTTTGGCTGGCTATAGAGTTACTGGGATTGATGTCTCAGAAGAGATGATACATAAAGCTGAAAAATTAAACGCTGAAACTGGTGCGGTGTTTAAGAAAGAAGACATTTCTAATCTTTCACTTGAGGAAAATGCGTTTGATTCGATTCTTGCAATTAATTCCTTGGAATGGACTGAAAGCCCGCTGGATGTTTTACAGGAAATTCAGCGAATAGTTAAGCCGGGAGGAAGAGCGTGTATAGGGATTCTTGGCCCCACAGCCGCCCCCCGGGCTAACAGCTACCGCAGACTTTATAAGGAAAAAGTTATCTGCAATACCATGATGCCATGGGAATTTGAACAGCTTGCAAATGAAAACGGATGGTTGAAGATTGATGAACTGGGTGTTTATAAAAAAGCATCAGAGCAGCTTTCAAAAGGATCGCTGACTGATGAGCTAAAGCAATCATTATCTTTTATGTGGGTCTTTATGCTTGAAAACAGGGAAATGAAAGGATGAAAAGAGAATGAGCAGATATTCAATTGAAGAGTTTGTAAACCAGACGAAACAGCAGGATAAAGGTGAAGGGCTGTTTGAACTGGAAACATCAAGGATGCTCGAAATTAATTTAACCAGCCAGGTTTGGGCTAAAGCAGGCGGGATGGTTTCCTACCGCGGCCAGATAAAGTTTGAGCGCGAAGGCATTCTCGAGCACGGCTTAGGAAAGATGTTCAAAAAGGCACTTACTGGAGAAGGCACAGCATTAATGAAAGCAACAGGCAACGGAAAGCTGTACCTTGCAGACCAGGGGAAAAAGATTTCAATCCTGAATCTTGAGGGGGATTCCATCTTTGTAAATGGGAATGATCTCCTTGCTTTCGAGCCTTCCATCAGCTGGGATATTAAATTAATGAAAAGGATGGCAGGCATGCTTGCAGGCGGCTTGTTCAATGTCCGTTTAGAAGGGACGGGAATGGTGGCTATTACTTCTCACTATGAGCCCCTGACACTTTTAGTTACTCCTGATAATCCCGTATATACCGATCCAAATGCGACAGTTGCATGGTCAGGGTCACTGCAGCCGGAATTCGTAACAGATATCTCCTTTAAAACGTTTCTTGGTAGAGGGAGCGGGGAGTCGATCCAAATGAAGTTCTCAGGCAGCGGATTTGTAGTGGTTCAGCCGTTCGAAGAAGTGTATTATGCCCAGCAATCATAATGAATATCGGAAGCGCTTCCGCTTACCAGCCGCTTGAAGATATTTAAATTTTATAAAATGAAAAAGCCGGTTTTGAGAGGGGAAACCCTGCAAAAAACCGGCTGTTCCTGCTTTTAGCTGCATATTAAATTATTCCGCTCACTGCATAATTAATCCCACTCGTAAGGAGTCTCCTGGTATACATAGTAGTTCAGCCAGTTGGAAAACATTAAATGGGCATGTGACCGCCATATATTAAGGGGTCTTCTGCCGGTATCATCATTCGGAAAATAGTGTTTTGGCACTGGAACCTGAAGACCTCTGCTTTTGTCTCTAGCATATTCTTCTGCGAGTGTGCCTGCTTCATATTCCAGATGGCCAGTTACCATGATTTGTCTGCCGCCGTTTGCGCTCATGATGAAAGGACCCGCCTCCTCAGAAGAAGACAGAAGCTTCACTTCCGGGTGATTCAGCAGCTGCTCTTTATAAACATCGGTATTTCGTGAATGCGGGGCATAATAGATATCGTCAAAGCCCCTCAGCAATTTTTCGCTTCTGTCATGAACTTCATGAAGATAAACACCGGAGCATTTCACAGGCAGCTCATATTTTCCGATCCCAAAGTGATAGAACAACGCTGCCTGTGCTCCCCAGCATATATGCAGAGTGGAGGTAACATTTGTTTTTGTCCATTCCATTATTACAGTTAGCTCCTCCCAATAGTCAACATCTTTAAAGTCAAGAAGTTCTACAGGAGCTCCAGTTATAATCATCCCGTCAAATTTTCTTTTTTGAACCTGCTCAAACGTAGTATAGAATTGTTCAAGATGCAGGGGACTGGTATTTTTTGATTGATGAGTGGCTGTTTTTAAAAATGAGATATTTACCTGTAAAGGCGTATTTCCAAGAAGTCTTAAAAGATGGGCTTCTGTTTTTTCTTTCTCAGGCATCAAATTCAGGATGAGGATATTTAATGGGCGGATATCCTGCTGTTTGGCACGGTCCTCATCCATGATAAATATATTTTCTTCCTCTAAGATCTCCCTGGCAGGAAGCAGCTTAGGAATTTTTATTGGCAAGTGATCATCTCCCTGTACAAAATTCAATTAAACTTATTATAAAGACGATTCAAAATTGTATCAATGCTTTACTGTGTGAAAATGCGAAAATATCAAAAGTAATTGATAATATTTCGTTTCAGTGATGGTACAATATAGCTGTAAGTAACTTATACATATTGGATTCCGGGGGGACAAAAATGAATGTGAAACCGATCGTGAAATCAGACATTGAAATTGCTCAGGCATCAGAAATGAAGCCCATTACGGAAATAGCTGAAAAACTAGGGCTCATTGAGGATGATCTGGAGCTATTTGGCAAGTATAAAGCAAAAATATCCGCAGCAGCCTTAAAGAAATTAAGTACGAATGACAGCGGTAAAATAATTCTAGTCACTTCCATTAATCCCACACCAGCGGGCGAAGGGAAGTCCACAGTAACAGTCGGACTTGCCGATGCTTTTAACAGACTTGGCAAAAAGGCTATGGTCGCAATGCGGGAACCTTCCCTGGGGCCGACAATGGGGATTAAAGGCGGTGCAACAGGCGGGGGATATTCACAAGTTCTGCCGATGGAAGACATCAATCTGCATTTTACCGGCGATCTTCACGCAATTACAACAGCCAATAATGCCTTGGCTGCCCTGATTGATAATCACCTCCAGCAGGGAAATCTGTTGAATATCGACCAGAGAAGAATTGTCTGGAAGCGTGCTCTGGATTTGAACGACCGTGCATTGAGAAAAATCGTGATTGGCCTGGGAGGGCCGTTACAAGGTGTCCCAAGGGAGGATGGCTTTGATATTACTGTGGCTTCAGAAATTATGGCCGTTTTATGCCTTGCATCCGATCTGCAGAACCTGAAGGAAAGACTGGGGAAAATGGTTATAGCCTACAATTATGATAAACAGCCCGTAACAGTGAGCGATCTTGGAGTGGAAGGCGCTCTTACTCTCCTGCTTAAAGAAGCAGTCAAACCTAATCTTGTCCAGACTATAGAACATACACCGGCATTGGTTCATGGCGGCCCGTTTGCCAATATCGCTCATGGCTGCAACAGTGTGATTGCAACTTCCGCTGCATCCAAACTCGCTGATTATGTAGTGACAGAAGCGGGTTTTGGCGCAGATCTTGGCGCTGAAAAGTTTCTGAATATTAAAGCCAGAAACGAAGGCATTGACCCTGAAGCAGTGGTTATTGTAGCTACAATCCGTGCTTTAAAAATGCATGGAGGCTTGTCAAAGGCTGAATTGGGCATGGAAGATACTGAAGCACTCACTAGAGGTTTTGCAAACTTAAAGAAGCATGTTGAAACAGTTGAAAGCTTCGGGCTACCGTATGTAGTGGCTATTAACCGGTTTATTTCCGATAGCGAGAATGAAATTGCAACCCTTACAGATCTTTGCAGTGAGGCAGGCATGCCAGTAGCCCTGACAGAGGTTTGGGAAAAAGGCGGCCAGGGCGGAATTGAGCTGGCAGAGAAGCTGCTGGAAATTTTGGACCAAAACGCAGCGAAGTTCAATCATCTGTATGATTTATCACTGCCTCTTGAAGAAAAAATTCTAACAGTGGCTCAGAAGGTTTATGGCGCAGATAATGTTGAATACTCAACCAAAGCCAAAAAGCAGATTAAAGACTTTGAAAGCTTTGGCTGGGGTGTCCTGCCGGTTTGTATGGCTAAAACACAATATTCTTTATCTGATGATCCTTCAAAACTGGGAAGGCCATCTGATTTTACCGTTAAAATCCGTGAACTGAAGCCATCGATTGGTGCAGGATTCATTGTAGCACTTACCGGTGATGTGATGACTATGCCGGGCTTGCCTAAAGCCCCTTCAGCCATGAACATGGATGTAGATGAAGATGGAAATGCAGTCGGCCTATTTTAAGGGGGATAACCATGTTTGATCCAACGGCCTTTGAAAATATGAAGGTTGTAATGGAAGGCGGATTCTATGACCGGGATCTGAGCGGAGAAATAAGAATAGTTGACCGGAATGATAATATAAACTCAGCGAAAATGAGCCGCAGGTATGACCTTACTTTCACAGATCTTGCTGAAGGCTTGGCGGAGATTCTCGGTACCTTTACTATGGAAGCGGGACTTGATAACCTTGCAGCTGAGCTATTGCCTCAAGTGAAATCAGAAATGCTGGCCGGATGCCGGATTTCTGTGATTTTTAAAATTAAGCATCAAATGGAACACAACAAATTTCAGGAAATTCGAGAAGTCCTGGAGCAAATTTGGGGCAGCGGAAGGAATATCGAACAGACAGTGAAATACAGCCCTGAAAAAAGGCAGGGTCTTGCCGAAACCGAAACCATCATTTCCTTTAACCGCCTTGTCCAGGAAGAGCAGATAGATGACCTGCATGAAATGATCAATTATATGACTGCTTCTATGGATGCTTTGAGAAAAATTCAATTTTGACAAAAAAACGCCTTGCTAGTGGAAGCAAGGCGTTTTTTTGTGCTGCTGTTTTCACAAGGTTTGTTGCTTTTTGTATCTTATTTACTGAGTTGATTGTAGCGGAAGGTGCGAGATCCTCGAAAATGCATGCGCATTTTCTTCGTGCGGTGTTCACTCAAGGAAGCTTATTCAAAGTCCTGCGGGAGTAGCGGGACAGGTGAGACCCCGCAGACGCGCAGCGTTGAGGAGGCTCACCGCCCGCCCCGCTGTTCGCTGAGCATCCTGGAGCGGAAATCAACGGACAACATTGATAGGCGGAAACAACTTCAAAAAGAGCCTTTTGCAAAGGATTTATACGGAAAATTAAAAATTATATTTACAATCCATTCCTCTGATAATACGATTAAGAAGGAATGGAAAAACATTCCGAATACGATCAAAAGGAGGAGAGGCAAATGATTAAGGAAATCATTGCGAAAAAAGATTTGGAGAAGGGTAGACAAGACGTAACCTAGTCAGGAGGACAAAGGAATGATTCAAGGTACAGACAAATTAATCATTGCAGAGTATCATGAGGACTTTGCTGCAGGAATCGCAAAAATGTGGAACTTAAGCAGAGACAGCTGGGGCGGAGATACTAGTGTAATGACGGAAGAGCAAGTGAAAACGAAGGAAGCGAATAACGGCAATATTATTTTATACTTAGCCCTTGATGGGGAAGAAGTTGTAGGCTATTGCGGGCTATCGGAATATAAAGAGGATACGGGATCCCTGTATATCCCTCTTTTAAATGTAAGGCCGGATTACCATGGGCGGAAAATCGGAAAGATGCTGGTGCTAAAAGCGCTGCAAAAGACTATAGAATTGGGCTGGCCGCGCCTTGATTTATATACATGGCCAGGAAACGTGAAAGCTGTCCCGCTTTACAAAAAATGCGGCTTCTTCTGGGAAGACCGGGATGATACAACCCATTTAATGAATTTCATTCCCGCTGTTCATCAGACAGAGCTTTTAAAACCTGTCCTGGAGAAGCTTGATTGGTATGGCAGCAGCCTGAGAAATATCGATGTGAAGCCAGATGGAATCAAAAAAAATGGCTTTACATTTTACGAGTATAAATGGCAAAGCGGGGAAGTGTCTGCAAGAGTCAGATTTGAAAGAACTGGCAGAGGCATCAGTTTAATTGAAACAAATGATTATCTTCTAGAACTATGCATGGATAATCATGAAGTTATTGAAAATCAAGTTCAAACTTTTCAGCTCAACCTTGTAAATAAAACAGGAAATCCCGTTTCGTTTAAAGCCGAAGGGAATAATCAGGGAAGGGTCGAATCAATGTTCGAGCATGATTTGACAGCTGAGAGCGACGCTGTAATGACCGGAACATATATTGTGCATGAAGGGGAAGAGCCCAGTGTCTGGAAAACTCATCCTTCATTGGATGTAAAGGTTTGGGTAAATGGAGAGGAATGTGAACTGCGCCTTGGGCTTCTTCCAAAGCAGCCAGCCAAAATAACAGGCGCTTCTAAAGGAAATCTCAGTTTTTTCAATCAGGAAGCAGAATTGGAAATGGAAGTAGAAAACAACCTGGAGGATGAGGCAGTATTTCACCTTTCTTTCCCTGAAAGCGATCTGGTTGAATTAGAAAAGCGGGAGTATCGAATACAGCTCCACAAAAAAGAACGTAAGCTGCTAAAGGTGCCTTTTATAGTGAAAAAACATGGCTTTTATCAGCCCGAAATATCGATAACGGCATTAAAGAAGAACGGAGAAGAACTCTCTTTTACGTGCAGATCGGTGGGCATTCCCCTTAAAAGCTTCGGTCAGAAATTCGGAGGAGAGTCCAAGGATTACTGGCATATCTGCAATGGGATCTGCCAGGTGAATATCCGGAAATTAGATTATAAAATAACAGCAGGCAGGAATGAAAGTGTTAACCAGCCTTTTTCGTTTTTTGTTCCTAGGCTTGGCAAGCCTTATTCTACTGAATTTTCAAAGGCAAAGCCTTTGGCAGCAGAGTGGTTCACAGATGATACGGCCATCACCTTCAAACTGGTTTTCAGATCTGAAGCTTTTCCGGGAATTCTTGTAGCCTTGTATACCTCTCTTTATGGTGAGGGCTTTGTGAAAATTTGGTCTGAACTGACAAATGATGGGGATAAAAAATATGAAAACCTGTTTTTAAGCCAGCCGTTATATCATGAAATGCAGCATCCATATTTTCCGCTGGAGAATGAGGTGATAGAGTTTTCTGATGTAAGAGAATTAGGGTTCATGGAAATACCAGGTGAAAGCATAAGTGAAAATTGGTTTTTCGCCAATCATAACGGAGAGCCGATTGGATTCTGCTGGCCTAAAAGTGCTAAATCCAATCCGGATGGGTGGCAATTTTATTATCAGCAGGAGACTGGCTGTCTTGCACCCGGAGATCAGAAGGTACTTGCCCCTGGCTATTTATCCATTGGAGCTTTCAGGACATGGGAAGAAATGCAGCAATTTGCATGGGTGACGGCTGAAGCTGGAAAAATAGTGAAAAATGAAAAAGCGCTAGTAATAAATAGCGGAAATCCAGTTGCAAAGGAGCAGGGAACAGCGGAGTTTACTCTTAAAACTTATCGTTCGAGTTATCTAAACGGCACTATAGATATTTATTTAAATGAAGATAAAAAACTATCCGCAAATTTCAGCCAGGAACAGGAACTTAAGGAATTTAAATCGAATTTCCCTATTGAAGGAATGAAACCCATTTCTCTTGTAAAAGCCGAGATTACACTTGACAGTGGTAGGACGAATGTAAAAGATCTTCTGCTGATGCCCGGTGGGAAAATTCGTATATTAACTGAAGAGCAGAACGGCAAGACTGTATATACAATGGATAACGGCATTATTAGCTTCAAAGCCGCACCGGATTTTTATCCAGGATTATTCTCTTTATCATATAAAGATAGGGAATGGCTGGATTCTTCATTTCCTGAACCGGTTGCCAAGGGATGGTGGAATCCGTGGGCTGGCGGCATGAAAACTGCTCCATCGCAAATGAGTGTGTTTTCGCTATTGAAGGAGAAATCTTCTGCTGAATTTCTCAATGTTAAAGATTCGTATGAAAATGAATGGTCTGTATTGGCCATTCATACGAAAGCAGTCCAGCACTCCACCTGGAAAGGTCTTGATTATACACAGTATTTCGCGTTATTGCCGGGAGTGCCAATCCTTGCTCATTGGGTAAAAGTGATCAATGCAGGCGGGAAGTATCTGTTAAACGAAAAATGGATTACAGATATATTTTTATCCGGAGGCTCATTAAAGGATCTTACGCTTACACTAAGTGACAAAGGTGCTGAATCAGCCTACCAGGCAGGAATCGAGGAACAATCATTTGTTAATATTGATGGATCCCGTATCAGCAGCTCCCTCTCTTCTGAAAAAATGTATGTAATGAAAAGCAAAGATACTGAATTCCTGGGGGCATATATGAATAAAGAAGCCTTCGAAGTTATTTCCGAAAGGAAGGCGTGCCCATTGGCCAAACCGGGATTTATCGCATTTGATGAAAGAAGCTTCGATGGCCGATTACTTAATAAACTGCATTATCTGGAATTCCGTTAAAGGAGAAATTATGAAAGTCATAGATGCACATATTCATTTTTCTGATATAAAATCATTTCATCATACTGCCGAGGAACTCTCATTTGTAGATTATTCATATGATGGGCACCAGAAGGAGTTCCAAAATGCCAATGTAGTTCTGAGCATCGCAATGGGACTTACAGAAACAGATAATATGGGCTTTCCTGATTATGAAACAAGAACACCGATGGGGATTGACCTGGAAGACAAGGTCCCGGCTAATATTGTTTACTGTGCCGGCATCAATCCATATGATCTCAATGAAGAGGCTTTAGAAAGGCTCGAAGAAGATCTGCAAAAGCCTGCTGTTGTGGGCATTAAGATTTACCTGGGGTATTATCCTTTCTACGCCTATGATGAAGTATACGAACCTGTGTATGCACTCGCTGAAAAATATGGAGTTCCTGTTGTATTTCATACAGGGGATACTTATTCCGAAAGGGGATTGCTTAAGTATTCTCATCCCCTGGCTATTGACGAGGTTGCAGTTAAACACCGGAATATCAATTTCATGATAGCTCATTTTGGAGATCCGTGGACGCTGACCGGAGCTGAAATCATATATAAAAATCCGAATGTCTATGCCGATCTTTCAGGCCTTATTGTTGGAACAGAAAAAGAATTGAAGAAACACAGTGAAGGAAGATTTTTGGATCATCTTAGGCATGCTTTAGTGTTTGCAGATTCTTACGATAAATTGCTTTTTGGAACCGATTGGCCGCTTGCGCCTGTGGGCCCTTATATCGAATTTATAAAAGAGCTCATACCTGGAGAGCATCATGAGGATGTTTTCTATAATACCGCTATAAAGGTTTTTCCTAAAATCAAGCCTTTTCTGCCATAGAACCAGGGGCTGGGAGAGAAATCTTTCAATTCCAGCCTTTCAAATAGTATTATTTACATACATATACGTATAAATATCTTAAAAGGGGGCGTCTTTAGTGGTTAAAATTGCATGGGTAACAGACAGCACGGCTTTTTTAAATAATGAGTTAAGGAACCACCCTGACCTGTACCAGATTCCAATGACTATCATTATGGATGGCAGTGAGTATACAGATGGTGTTGATTTATCACCTGAAGAACTTTATGCGAGATTAAAAACCCTGGATACCCCAGCTAAAACTTCCCAGCCATCCATTGGCGCTTTCAGGGATTTATACGAAAATCTGCAGAAAGATTATGACTGTATCATCGCTGTACTTGTATCGGCAAAGCTCAGCGGGACTGTTTCTTCGAGTGAACAGGCTGCCCAGCTGGTTGATATTCCGGTATACAGCCTGGACTCCAAGATATTATCATATCCTTTAACAAGATTAATCCTTAAAGGGATGGAATTGGCAGAGGCCGGATTGGATAGTAAAGACATTATCAGCGAGCTTAAGACGCTTCGCGATACGGGCGAAACATATGTCCTCATCGGCAGTCTTGAACAGCTTCATCGAAGCGGCAGGATGTCCGGAGTTCAATTTTTCCTGGGAAGCATGCTTAATGTAAAGCCGATTATCTCAGTACATGATGGAGAATTAAGTGTCAGGGAGAAGGCCAGGAGCGAGAGAAAGGCAAAAGATAAGATTGTGAAGCTTCTGAGGAGCGCTCACGAGAGAAACCCGCTGAAGGAAGTATTCATCCTGTACGGTTTGCATCCGGAAGAAGCCGAGCTATGGAAGAAGGAACTTCAGGATGAATTTACGGGCATTGAATTTGGGTGCTATTCCTTAGGAGCCACCATTGGCGTCCACGCAGGAGAGCATACACTCGGCATCAGCTGGCTGAATGGCCTGGATTAAATTATTATAAGCTCAGGTGCAGGAAATCAATTACTGGTTTTTTGCACTTTTTTTGTCTTCAAATATCAATATAGCTTGACCTTGCCATCGTTTCTTTTTAGGACTAATGTTAAAATGGACAGTGGAGTTTGAAAGCGGGTGAAATAATGAAAGAAAATATAATACATATAACAGAAAAATTTGTCCGGGATACACTCGGGGATGATTCAACCGGGCATGACTGGCATCATATTGAGCGCGTGCGAAAAAATGCCCTTTACATAGCGAAAAGGGAACAAAAAGGAGATCCTTTTTTCATTGAAATGGCAGCCTTGCTTCATGATATACCTGATGCGAAGCTGAACACTTCCAGAGAAGCAGGGGACAGAAAACTGTCGGACTTTCTGCAGGAACTTGAAATCACAGAGGAAGCATTCAGCAGTATTAAGGCAATCATTGATTCAGTTTCCTTTAATGGCGGCTATAACACCAGGATTTTAAGTGAAGAAGCCAAAATAGTCCAGGATGCGGACAGATTGGATGCGATCGGCGCCGTGGGAATTGCGAGAGCATTTGCATACGGAGGCAAAAAAGGACAGCTGATTTATGATCCTGCCCTTAATATCAGAAGAGAAATGACTGAAGATGAATACCGGAATGGCAGGTCGTCATCCATCAATCATTTTTACGAAAAGCTTTTGAAGCTGAAAGATCTGCTGAATACTGACACTGCTATGAAAATGGCAGAAGAGCGGCATGAGCTTATGGAACAGTTTCTGCATCAATTTTTTAAAGAATGGAATGGTCAAGCATGAAGATGATTTCTGTGGAAAATGTGACAAAAACCTATGGTGAGAAAGAACTTTTTAACAATATATCATTTACAATAGCCGAAAAAGAAAGGGCAGGACTGATCGGTGTAAACGGTACAGGAAAATCCTCCCTGCTGAAGGTGATCGCGGGGGTAGACCTCCCGGACTCAGGAGAAATAGTCAAACCGAGAGATTACACCATTTCATATTCAGCACAGCAGCCTGACCTGAATTATGATTTAACCGTTCTCGAGCAGGTATTTGCAGGAGATGCGCCAATACTTGTCCTGCAGAGAGAATATGAGCTCGCGCTGCTGGAGCTTAGCCGGAACCCTGAAGATCCAGCTATCCAGGATAGCCTTTTCGAACTTCAAAAAAGAATGGATACACTTAATGCATGGGAGGTAAATACCGATGCCAAAACGATTCTCACTAAACTGGGCATTGAGGATTTCAGCAGAAAAATTGGCGAGCTTTCAGGCGGACAGAAAAAGCGGGTTGCGCTCGCCCAAGCTTTGATCCAGTCACCAGACTTGCTGATTCTTGACGAGCCGACAAATCATCTTGATTTTGAATCGGTTAAATGGCTGGAAGAATATCTGGGCAGATATAGGGGCGCACTGCTTCTTGTGACACATGACCGTTATTTCCTTGACCGGGTTACAAACAAAATGTTTGAGCTTGAGGGCGGAAATCTTTACAGCTATAAAGGGAATTATGCTGCATTCCTTGAAGCCAAAGCAATAAGAGAGGAAAATGAAGCAGCCACTATAGAAAAGCAGAAAAATCTGTTCAGAAGAGAACTCGAATGGATCAGAAGAGGTGCAAAAGCCCGTACCACCAAGCAAAAAGCCAGGATCCAGCGGTTCGAAACTCTTGACAGCCAGCTTGCTTCAGTTAAATCCTCCGAAAAATTGGACATGTCCCTAAGCGGCAGCCGCCTCGGAAAACAGGTATTTGAACTTGAAGCTGCATCAAAAAAATTTGGCTCCCAGACAATTCTGGATCATTTTGATCTTCTCGTAAAACCAGGGGACAGAATAGGGATTATTGGAAGAAATGGGACAGGGAAATCAACTCTCCTTAACATACTGGCAGGCAGGATTCCGCTTGACTCAGGTGAGCGCATTATTGGGCAGACAGTAAAAATTGCTTACTATACACAGGAAAGCGAAGATATGGATGAAAGTAAACGCATGATAGAATATCTCAAAGAAACAGCTGAAGTAGTTGAAACTTCAGATGGAAAAACCATTTCTGCGGCTCAAATGCTGGAGCGTTTCCTTTTTCCGCCATATACTCATGGCACTCCAATCCGCAAGCTTTCCGGCGGGGAAAAACGGAGGCTTTATCTACTGAAGATCTTAATGTCAGAGCCTAATGTTCTTCTTCTTGACGAGCCGACCAATAACCTTGATACCCAAACCCTGACGGTTCTCGAGGATTACCTGGATGATTTTCCCGGCGTAGTCATTACTGTTTCGCATGACCGCTACTTCCTGGATAAAGTGGCTGAGCAGCTGCTTGTGTTAAAAGGAGAGGGCAAAATCGAATCCTACTATGGAAATTACAGTGAATTTCTTGAAAGTGAAAATGCCAAACCGGTTCAGGAAATGGACCATGCCCCTAAAAAAACGAGGGAAACAAAACCGAAAAAGAAGAGAATGAGCTACAAAGAGAAGAAAGAATGGGAAGAAATAGAGGGAAAGATTGAGGCTGCTGAAGCCCGTCTTGAAGCGATTTCCTCAGAAATGGCCAGCATCGGAAGTGACTTTGAAAAGGGCCAGGCCTTAGTAGAAGAAGAAACAAAGCTGAATGAAGAGCTTGAATACTTGATTGAGAGATGGAGCTATCTATCAGAAGCAGCAGAAGATGAATAATGTCATGCCCGGGGGAATCTCCGGGTTATTTTTTATGGTTAAAACAGCTAAAATGCCTCGAAATTCTCCTTATGTTAAAATAAAATCAGTTACCAGCGTTAATATATAAAAAAGGGTGATACTTTTGAAAATAAAAGCAATCGAACCAACACCAAGTCCGAATACAATGAAGGTTATTCTTGATGAAGAGCTTCCAATGGGGAAAGCCAATAATTACAAAAAAGATAAAAAAGAAGGAGCTCCAAGGATCATCCTTGATATTCTTGAGATCGAAGGCATAAAAGGGGTTTACCATGTTGCTGATTTCCTGGCAGTAGAAAGAAATGCCAAATATGACTGGAAAGAGCTGCTTCCTCAAGTTCGATCTGCATTTGGCGAGGACGTGGAAAATGACGGTAGTGAAGAAAACGGCATGGATGAACATTTTGGTGAGGTGCAGGTATTAGTCCAAATGTACAAAGGAATTCCGATGCAGGTGAAGCTGACTGACGGCACAGAAGAAAAGCGCTTCGGACTTCCTGAAAACTTTATTAAAGCAGTTACAAAAGCGCAGGATCCTGCTGATAATGTTGTCATGGTCCGCAAGTGGAAGGAATTCGGGGTCCGCTACGGGGACTTTGACCAAGTTGGCCATGATATTGTTGAGGAACTAATGGCTGCCTATCCGGAGGGACGGCTCCAGACCCTAGTGAAAACAGCTAAAAGCCCGGATAACACAGAGGATAAACATGTGCGGTCTCTCCTTAAACTTTCATTAGAAGATTTGGATTCTCCTGATTGGCGGGAGCGCTATCAAAAACTCGAGCAGATGGATAATCCAGAACTGGGGGATCTGCCTGTTCTTGAAAAAGCTCTCAATGATGAAAAGGCTTCAATTAGAAGACTTGCGACAGTTTATCTTGGAATGATTGAAGATAAAAAGGTCCTGCCGCTTCTGTACAGAGCATTGAAGGATAAAACGGTCACTGTAAGGCGTACAGCCGGAGACTGTTTATCAGACTTAGGGTTTGCAGAAGCAATGGATGCCATGAAGGAAGCCCTGCAGGATGATAGTAAGCTTGTACGCTGGCGTGCGGCCATGTTCCTTTACGAAGTGGGTGATGAAAGTGCGCTGCCTGCTCTAAAAGCTGCAGAAGACGACCCGGAATTCGAAGTCAGTCTGCAGATTAAACTGGCAATTGAGAGAATTGAGCATGGAGAAGAAGCAAAGGGTTCAGTATGGAAACAAATGACTGAATCCCGGAATAAAGGTGAGAAATAATTTTAAAAAAACCGCTCAGATTTTAGGATCTGCAGCGGTTTTTTTATTGGAATTGATTAATTTAAAACTTACACGCATTACAGTTTCATTCATTTAAAGCGAAAAATTAAATTAAATTTGTAATAATTATTGAAATTATCCGAAAAAGGGTCTATATTGAAAAGAAATATTTGGGGGGCAGGAGGTTAGTTAATTTATTTCCATAGAATAAGAGATTATGAATCTAGGGTAAAACGGGAGGTACATACTATGACTGGCTCACAGATGAGAAGTGATATGATCAAAAAAGGGACAGACAGGGCTCCGCACCGCAGCCTGCTGCGTGCTGCCGGAGTAAAGGAAGAAGATTTCGGAAAACCATTTATTGCTGTGTGCAATTCCTACATTGATATCGTTCCTGGCCATGTGCATTTGCAGGAATTTGGTAAAATTGTTAAAGAGGCAATCCGTGAAGCAGGCGGTGTTCCATTTGAATTTAATACCATTGGAGTGGATGATGGCATTGCCATGGGCCATATCGGCATGCGCTATTCTCTCCCAAGCCGTGAGATCATTGCAGATTCACTTGAAACAGTGGTTTCTGCCCACTGGTTTGACGGAATGGTCTGTATCCCGAACTGCGATAAAATCACACCCGGAATGATGATGGGGGCATTGAGGGTTAATATTCCAACCCTTTTTGTCAGCGGAGGCCCGATGAAAGCCGGCGTAGATTCAAGCGGAAAGCCATTATCCTTAAGTTCGGTATTTGAGGGTGTAGGTGCCTTCGAATCCGGCCAGATAGATGAACAAAAGCTCCTGGAAATCGAGCAGGTAGCATGTCCGACCTGCGGTTCCTGTTCAGGGATGTTCACTGCGAATTCCATGAACTGCCTTGCAGAAGGACTGGGCCTTGCACTTCCTGGCAATGGCACGATTCTGGCCGTATCAGAAGAAAGAAAGGAATTTGTTAAACGTTCAGCCAAACAGCTGATGGAATTAATCAAGCAAGACATCAAGCCGCGTGATATTGTTACTATTGATGCCATTGACAATGCATTTGCCCTTGATATGGCAATGGGCGGTTCCACCAATACAGTTCTTCACACATTAGCGCTTGCTCACGAAGCTGAAATTGAATATCCGATTGAACGAATCAATGAGATCGCCAATCGGGTTCCGCATTTAGCCAAGATCGCTCCTGCATCAGATTATCATATTGAAGATGTTCATAATGCGGGTGGGGTGAGTGCAATCATCAATGAATTGCTTAAAAAGCCGGACGCCTTGAATGGTGACTGTCTGACAGTTACCGGAAAGCCGCTAAGGGAGAATGTAGCAGGCAGTGAGATTCTGGATAAAAATGTAATCCGGACACTGGAGAATCCGCACTCTGAACGAGGAGGGCTGGCGGTTTTATTTGGGAATTTAGCTCCTGAGGGATCAATTATAAAAGTGGGTGCAGTAGATGAGTCAGTAGGCGGATACCATAGAGGGCCAGCCATCTGCTTTGATTCGCAGGAAGATGCACTATCCGGAATCATTACTGGCAAGGTGCAGGAAGGCCATGTTGTTGTCATTCGTTATGAGGGCCCTAAAGGCGGCCCTGGAATGCCGGAGATGCTTGCACCGACTTCACAGATTGTCGGCCGTGGTTTAGGTGCAAAAGTCGGCCTGATTACAGATGGCCGTTTCTCGGGTGCTTCACGCGGCATCAGCATTGGGCACATCTCACCGGAGGCTGCTGAAGGCGGACCTATTGCATTTGTGGAAAATGGAGACATAATTGAATTGGATCTGAATAACCGTACAATCAATCTGGAAATTTCAGATGAAGAATTCGAAAAGCGGAAAGCCAATTGGAAGGGCTTCGAGCCAAAGGTTAAAAAAGGGTACCTTGCCCGTTATTCGAAGCTTGTCACGAATGCCAGCACAGGCGGCGTTATGAAAATTTAAATATATTTAGGATGCCGGTCTTTTAGGACCGGCTTTCTTGCTGAATTGATTTGAATTAGAAACCTTATGACAAAAAATAAAACCCGGCATAGAAAAATTGCATAAGGATCGTGTGATATAGTATGCTTACTTTACAAAATGAACGATAAGGAGGAAATAAATTTTATGTCAATGGCATATGAAGAATATATGAAACAAATGGTGAAGCCGATGCGTGAGGAGCTTGTACAGGCAGGCTTTAAAGAGCTTGCGGCTTCAGAAGATGTAGAGCAATTCATGGAGAACCTTGAAGGCACAGCTCTTGTTGTTGTGAATTCAGTTTGCGGCTGTGCAGCAGGTCTTGCCCGCCCTGCAGCAACACAGGCTGTTCTAAGAAGTGAAAAGAAACCTGATCATCTAGTGACGGTTTTTGCAGGACAGGACAAAGAAGCAACAGCAAAAATGCGCGAGTACTTTGATGGATATGAGCCTTCATCACCTTCTATGGCTCTTTTAAGAGGAAAGGAAGTTGTGCACTTCATTCACCGCCATGATATTGAAGACCATTCCATGGAAGCAATCATGGAGAACCTGCTTGCAGCATTTGAGGCGAACTGCTGAGAACATAATGCTTAAACAAAAAAGGGTGTCTGCAGGCACCCTTTTTTAATAGCAATTTTAGGAATCAGGTGAACATATATGCTAATTACGACATCCGGACGCACCAATGAAGCAATGAAAGAAAAAGCAAAAAAAATTGCAGAACAATTGGGAGCAGAGTACATCGAAAGGAATAAAAGGTCTGTTAAAGCGATTCAACAACAAGTTCCTGAAGACTGCATAGTAGTCGGAAAAGACCGGCTGGAACTTTATCAGATTGGTGAAAACCAGCCGTTCTTCTTTCATCCGAGTTCTGCAATGTTCAGAGTGAAGCGCCTCTTAAAAGGTGAGAGTGATCCTTTTCTTGAGGCTGCGGGTCTTAAAGAAGGCAGCAGTATACTCGATTGTACTCTTGGTCTGGCATCTGACAGCATAACAGCCAGTTTTGCTGCGGGCAATAAAGGTAAAGTTACGGGACTCGAAGGAAATAAATACCTTTCCTTTCTCGTTGCGAACGGGCTAAGGCAGTGGGACTCCGGGCTTGAAAGTATGAATCAGGCCATGGGAAGAATAAATGTTGAAGCAACAATGGCCCTTCCATATTTAAAAAAACTGCCTTCGGACAGTTACGATATTGTCTATTTTGATCCAATGTTTGAAGAAGAAATCTTTGAGTCAGAAGGGATTAAAGCTTTAAGGAGCTTTGCTGTTTATGAGGATCTGTCAGAGGAAGTTATATTTCATGCAAAAAGAGCTGCGAGGCAAAGGGTGATCCTGAAAGACCACTTTAGAAGTTCCAGGTTTGCTCAATATGGTTTCAAAGTAATTGAAAGAAAGTCATCTAAATTTCATTTTGGCATAATTGAAAAATAAGAAAAGGTGCCAGTTAACAGGCACCTGCTTATTTAATCTGCAATAGCCAGATAAACAAAGTAAGCCATAAGTAAAAGACTTGCAATGACAAAGAATACAGACCAATCCATGATCATTTCCCCCTTATTCATTCTTCTGGACTTGAAGAACATGATTTGTTTTATTATTCCCCGCTTTGCTCCTAATTAATCCGCCAAATAAGTTATTACTATATTTCTATTGTTCTTTTTGCAGATACATGAAATCAATTTTAATTTGGTTCGAAAAGAAGTATAATAGAAAAATAGAAACGAGATACATAGCGAGGAAGGTTACGATGGAATTTCCTATTTCAAAAAGAATGGCTTCTTTTACAGAGAGCGTGTTTACGGAATTGGCCCAAATTAAGAATTCGAAACTTTCAGACGGGCTTTCGGTGATTGATTTGAGCATTGGCAGTCCTGATATGCCCCCTCCCTCTTTTGTTATGGAGGAATTGGCAAGAGGTGCCCGTGATCAAGAACTATACGGGTACTCGTTAACAGGTACAAATGAATTTCATACCGCAGTCAGCGGCTATTATAAACGAAATTTCGAAGTGGATGTCGATCCTGCTTCAGAGGTGCTGCTTTTAATGGGGTCCCAGGATGGGCTGGTACATATGCCGATGGTTCTATGTGATCCGGGAGATTATATCCTTGTTCCTGACCCCGGATACACTGCTTATGCTGCAGGTGCTGCAATGGCTGGTGCACAAATGTACGGAATGCCTTTAAAGAAGGAGAACAGCTTTCTCCCTGATTTTAATGAGATCCCTGAAGAAATCCTTGCAAACACGAAATTAATGATATTGAACTTCCCTGGCAACCCAGTTCCGGCAATGGCCACAGAGGAACTTTTTCTTCAAGCGATCCGGCTTGCAAAGAAATACGGTTTTGCTGTACTGCATGATTTTGCTTATTCGGAACTTTATTATGAAAATAAGCCTTTAAGTTTTTTGTCTGTTGAAGGGGCAGCTGATGTGGGGATTGAAATGAACTCACTATCAAAAAGCTTTAATATGGCTGGCTGCAGGGTGGCATATGCCGCAGGTAATCAGCAGCTTATTGCGCTGCTGGCCAACTTCAAATCCAATTTGGATTATGGGGTATTTCTGCCGGTACAGGCAGCTGCGGTGAAAGCATTGAATGATCAGTCCGGTTTTTTGCAGGACTTGAGAGAGACATATAGAAAAAGAAGAGATGTATTAATAAAAGATCTTGAAACTATCGGCTGGGATATCAGCAGGCCTGAGGGGTCAATGTTCTTGTGGGCCGAGGTCCCATCCGGGTACAGCTGCTCCAAGGATTTTGCGATTGACTTAATTAACCGGGCCGGTGTAGTCGTAACTCCTGGAAGTGCATTTGGCAGGTGGGGTGAGGGATACGTTCGGATTGCTCTTGTTCAGCACGAAGATGTTTTAAGGCAAGCTGCCCTTAATATTGAAGGCAGCGGCATATTTAAAAAAATCCTTGCTTAGGGGAAAGGAAGGGCGAATAACATGCCGAATTGGCTGAGGAAATCCTTTGTTGTACTTGTTACCATTTTAACGTTTGGCCTCGTCACACCTTCTCAGGCATTTCTTTATGAAAATACGAACCAGCTAAAAGCCTCCAGAGCTTCAGATGTTGAAAACTCAGAGAAGGGCGCAGAACTTGTTGAAGAGGAAAATAGTAATTTCGATAAAGAGAACTTTATCAGGCAAATGCTTGTAGAGGCTGAGACACAATCGTATGAGAAATTTGGTGCAAAGATAGGCCCAGTTATTGAAGATGAGTTTAACGAGGTCATCCTTCCGGAAATTGAGAAAGCCATCCAGGAGGTGGCAGTGCAATTTCCCGAGGAAAGCCTTGCACAGTTAAAAGTTACAGAAACTCCGGGGGGCGGATTATCGGAAAAAATTTTCCATATCACCAATAGCATGACGGATGAGGATGTGATTCGGTTCCATGTGCGAAGGGACCACCCTCCTCAACAGGGGTACTGGTTTAATTTTCATTATCACACACACCATGATCAATTTCAGGCTCACCATGAACTCGGTTCAATCTATTGGAATAAAAACACCCCGCCTAAATGGATGAGTTAGAGGTTTAAGATTGAAATAAATTTTGGAATGTGAAAAAATATTTATACGGATTATGAAACTTTTCATGATTTATACCGTAAATACATTTATTCTACATAATGGAGGTTTGAGTTGAAATGGCAGTAAGCTTATCAAAAGGACAAAAAGTGGACTTAACAAAGACAAATCCAGGAATGAGTAAGGTAGTAGTAGGACTTGGATGGGATACGAACAAATATGATGGCGGAAATGACTTTGATTTGGATTCCTCCGTATTTCTGCTTGGAGATACTGGAAAAGTAACTTCTGAAAGTGACTTTGTTTTCTACAACAATACATCAGGCGCTAATGGTTCAGTTGTACATACTGGGGATAACCGTACAGGTGAAGGGGAGGGCGATGATGAGCAGGTGAAAATTGACCTGGCAAATGTGCCGGCAAGCATTCAGCGCATTACATTCACAATCACCATTCATGACGGGGAAGCCCGCAATCAGAACTTTGGACAGGTATCCAATGCTTATGCAAGAATTCTGAATGAAGATACAGGCGAAGAATTGATCCGCTATGACCTGGGTGAAGACTTCTCAATTGAAACTGCTCTTGTAGTTGGGGAATTGTACAGACATAACGGAGAGTGGAAATTCAGTGCAATCGGAAGCGGATATCAGGGCGGACTGGCTGCACTGGCAAAAGATTTTGGTTTACAGGTTGGATAAATAAGAGGTATATTTGCTTAATAAGGCTCGGCAATGCCGGGTCTTTTATATGAAAAAGCAGTCATCACCGGGAGGAATAATTTAGAATGGAAATCTTAGAATCTATTATGCATACATATTCCCAGTTCTTTAATTGGGAAATGTGGGTTGAAGCTTTGTCAAAGCCGGAAAGCTGGGCACTGATAGGTACACTTGTAATTCTGGAAGGCCTATTATCTGCTGATAATGCGCTTGTTCTTGCTGTAATGGTAAAGCATCTGCCGGAAAAACAGCGGAAGAAAGCTCTTTTTTACGGTCTTTTAGGTGCTTACTTCTTCAGATTTATTGCTATCGGCATCGGTGTATTTTTAATTGAATTCTGGTATATCAAGGTGTTAGGTGCTGCCTACCTGGCTTGGCTTGCTATTAAGTATTTTATTGATAAGAGGCAAGCTGAAGAGGAAGGCGATGAACATGCAATTGAAGGCATTAATCAAAGAGGATTATTAATTCGCCTTTTCGGTACTTTCTGGGGAACTGTCATTGCAGTTGAATTAATGGATATTGCATTCTCAATCGATAGTATATTGGCTGCGCTTGGAGTCAGCCAGGAAATCTGGGTGCTGTTGATAGGCGGTATGCTTGGTATTATCATGATGCGTGGTGTAGCAGGCGTATTTTTGAAGCTGATTGACAGGGTACCGGAGCTGGAAACCAGCTCATATATTCTGATCCTTCTTATTGCTGCTAAAATGCTTGCGAGTGCTGCTGGTATTCACATTGACCATATTTACTTCTTTATCGTATTGGTTATCGTGTTTGCTGTTACTTTTATTGTACATGCGAGGAATGCAAAAAAAGAAGCTGCAGATCAAGGATCAAACTAAATATGTAACTGCATAGATCTTGAAAGGGAACAGACACTTGTCCGCTCCCTTTTATTTTTATCTTTTTTGGTTGAAAAAGGAAGAAAGTAGTATTTTAGTGAAGGAATGGAGCTGCGAAAATGAGACTATTTTCCGATATTCCGGGTGAAAAAATAAATAAAATGTTTTACAAGAAGCCTGGCTATTTTAATAAGAGATCCGACAGGGAGCTATTATCATATGCTCTTGGGGCAACTTTATATATGCCGGCGACAAGGCCAAATATTCACCAGGATCTGCTGTCAAAAAAGCATGCTGGCCTTTCATCCATGGTCATATGCCTTGAAGATGCAATTGGTGATGATGAAGTAGAATTGGCCGAAAATCTGCTTTGTTCGGAATTGGAAAATTTGAGTTCAGACCTTGTGAAAGGTCTTTGTGAAGAAGAAGATCTCCCTTTGATCTTCGTTCGAATCAGAAGCTATGAGCAGCTTATGAGACTCAAAAGCAGAATTCCGAATGGAATGCATCTCCTGACCGGCTTTGTCCTGCCTAAGTTTTCACCAGCTGAAGGATGCAAAATTTTAACTGAAATAAAAGAGCTTAATTCTCATGGGTATTGTTTATATGCCATGCCGATTCTGGAGACGAAAGAAATTATTCAGAAAGAAACAAGGCTTGAAGAGTTGATCGGCATAAAGAAAGTGCTGGACCAATATTTTGAGCTAATTTTAAATGTAAGAATTGGAGCTACGGATTTTAGCGGACTCTACGGAATACGAAGAAATTCTGATACGACAGTTTACGATATTGCTGTAATTAGAGATTGCATATCAGATATAATTAATATTTTTCTGCGTGCCGACCAGCCGTATGTCATTTCAGGTCCGGTCTGGGAATATTTTTCCTCAAAAGAGCGGCTTCTAAAGCCTCAAATAAGGCAAACACCATTCATGGAGCGTCTGGGACAGGATGGACTGAAAATGAGAACGGACTTAATTGATCGGCATATGGATGGTTTAATAAGAGAAATTGCAATGGATATTTCAAATGGCTTATCAGGGAAAACCATTATTCATCCAACCCATATTAGGCCTGTACAGGCATTGAATACGGTAACACTTGAAGAGTACCTGGATGCTCAGAGCATCGCCGGTCAGGCCGGCGGAAAAATAGGGGTAATGAAAAGCGATTATCAAAACAAAATGAATGAAATAAAACCTCATTTATTTTGGGCTAAAAAAATATTATTAAAATCAGAAGTATACGGGGTGCTGCAGGATGAGATCACATACATTGACCTACTCAAAAACGAAACATTCAATTCAGATACTCAACTCATTAACCGTTAATATTCATATAACTGAGAACCCATATGAGCTGCTCCCTGAAGATTTATTTGTCATGGCAGCAAGAATTAACAAGAAAAGATCTTTCTTATTTGTCAGCAAAGTACTCGGGAAGCATATACCGATAGACCCGAAGATCGGACTTCTGACAGGAGAATTGCTCGCCAGCCGTTATATGGAGAAGGTGAAGAAGGTTGAGACCGGAAAGGCCGCAGAGCTTTTATCCGCTATTAAAAACGGTACAGATTTCTTGAACAGCAATCCTTTTATTGATAAAGACCATAACCCGGTGATTATTGGATTTGCCGAGACAGCAACGGCACTTGGACATGCTTTCTTTCAATCATTTAAACGTGCCGATTACTTTCATACAACAAGAGAGCAGCTGGCAAATCAGAATTCAGTCATAACTTTTGAAGAAGAGCATTCTCATGCTACTTCACACAGATGCTATGCAGATGCAGACCTTTTGTATAACAAGAGGGAGATTATACTTGTCGATGATGAAATGACTACAGGGAAAACCGCTATTAATATCATCCGCTCCATTCATGAACGCTTTCCGAGAAAGATATATACAGTCGTCTCCATCCTGGATTGGCGTTCCCCAAAAGATCAAATCCTGTTTGATGATTTGGAAAAAGAGCTGGGCATTATTATTAACAATGTGTCTCTTCTAAAGGGGGAGATCGATGTAAATGGGACTCCTGAAGTGAATAAAGGTCAGTCAGCAGGCGAGCTGTCAGGACAAACTGCACAGATTTCCCATATTGATATAAGTAAAGAATTCCCTGAATTATTAAGCACTACGAATGAACCATCAGTTACTTTAAACGGTGAGATCAGAAGTACTCCCTATTTAAAAGATTCGGGCCGTTTCGGGCTGGATGAAAAACGCCAGGCAGGATTAAGTGTGTCATTAGCTGAGGTTGGCCAATCCTTATCCCGAAAACGGGATGGAAGAAATACATTATGTCTCGGAACCGGGGAGTTTATGTATATCCCTATGAAGCTTGCCTCCTTAATGGGGGAAGGCGTAAAGTTCCACTCAACAACACGCAGTCCCATCTTTGTAAGAAATGATAAAGACTATGGAGCACAATACGGCATATCCTTTGAAAATCCAGAAGACCCTGAAATTGCACAATTTGTTTATAACATTCCAGACGGTTGTTATGATGAAGTGTTCCTGTTTTTTGAAAGAGAACCGGAAAAAGATTCCCTTATGCCTTTTATCAATCAATTAAAAAAATATATTAAAAATGTAAAAGTAGTCTACTTTAATGGAGGTGGAAAAAATGAATAAAACAGCAGATAAATTAGGTTCATATAGTAAAGATGATGTTATCTTTTTATTGAAGGATTTAAGCGGATATTCACTTGAAGGATCCATTGAACAAAGAGAAAAAAACATTCAGTCCGGTCAGCATTATAGTGAAACGCTTCCTATTGAATATCAGCCGCCTGAAAAATACCTTTCCCTGTTTTGGGAAACGCTTGATGTTTATAAACGGAAAACAGCATTGTCAACAGGAGCGGTTTCTGAGCAGATCTGGAAGCAAAAAGGAAAAAATACTGTTTTAGTTTCTCTCGCGAGAGCAGGAACACCTGTTGGAATTTTGATAAAGAGGTATCTTTCTGAAGTTTATGGTGTGAGTTTGCCGCATTACAGCATTTCCATTATCAGGGACCGGGGGATTGACGAAAATGCCATAAAGCATATTCTAAACTCACATCCCGGCTGTGAAATTCAATTTGTGGACGGATGGACAGGAAAAGGTGCTATCTCCATTGAATTAACCAAGGCCTGCAGACAGTTCCAGGAAACTTATGGTGTTATTCTTGATGATACCTTGGCCGTTCTTGCTGATCCTGGTTATTGCACAACTCTATATGGAACGAGGGAAGATTTTCTGATTCCAAGTGCCTGTCTCAACTCAACTGTTTCAGGATTGGTCAGCAGAACAGTATTAAATAAATCCTTAATTGGGCCGGAAGATTTCCATGGCGCCAAATATTATAGTGAGCTGGAAGAAGCTGATGTTTCAAACCAATATCTCTCAGCTGTAGCAGATGAGTTCCCGGCTATTAAGCAGGAAGCTGCTGAACTTGCGAAAAGGATTATCGAAAACCCTGGGGAAGCAAGTTTTAAGGGCATGGAAGAGATTCAGAGAATACAAGAGGAATTTAATATTGAATCTATTAACTTTGTAAAGCCGGGAGTAGGCGAAACAACCAGAGTTCTTCTAAGAAGGCTTCCATGGAAAATTCTGATGAAAGATCCGGAAAGTCCATATGTTGGCCATATTGTCATGCTGGCCCGGGAGCGGAATGTTGAGGTTATTCATTATCCTGATATGAGTTATACCTGCTGCGGATTAATTAAAAAGACTGGAGAAAAATCATGAGGATGTTTGCATCAGATTTGGACAGGACACTGATCTACTCAAATAAAGCACTTGCTGATTTTGGGCAGTCAGGAGAAGATTTAATAGGTGTTGAGCGTAAAGATGGCAGGGAAATTGCCTTTATGACACAAGAAGCTCGGAGTTTACTGAAAGAGATATCTGCTCAAATGCTCTTTGTGCCTGTTACAACGAGGACTTATGAGCAATATAAGCGTATTTTCATTTTTCAGGATGTCCTTAACATTCCTTACACTGTCACATCCAATGGTGCCAATATCCATTATTATGGAAAACCTCTTGAGGAGTGGTCCGTCATAGTCCGAAAGAGGCTGAAGGCAGAGTGTGCTTTGCTTGAGGAAATGATGGTCAGGTCACAAAGCCTGGAACTGAACGGGAAAATAAAAATGGCTGAAAATCTTTTCTTTTATTATATTCTTGAAGAAAAATTAACAGCTGAAGCCAAAAAAGCAATGGCTGATCTGGCGGAATCCTTTGGATGGAGGATATCCCATCAGGGAAGAAAGCTGTATTTTATGCCAAATCCCATCTGTAAGGGCGAGGCAGTGAACTTTATTCAGGAACGGGAAGATATAAATATGATAATTGGGGCAGGAGATTCCATGCTTGATCATGACTTTTTAAAGTACTGCGACTATGCATATGTCCCCAGCCACGGAGAACTGGCAGCTGAAAAGTCCATCTCATCTCCTTACTTGATTACTGCTAATATAGGGACAGCGGCAGGGGAAGAAATTCTAAATAATATACTAAATAGTATGAAAGAAAGAGTTTAGTCCGGCTGGTCCCTCAGCCATTTTTTTAAAACGATAAATAAGCAGATGCAAAAAGTATAGCTTCCTGTAAAGATTAAGCTGCTGATGGGAATAGACTGGTAATTGGCAAAAGAGAAAATGGCAAGGATCAATGACAGGAAAAAGACGTCTATAAAAACAAAGGAACTTGAACATAAAGTATTCCTGATTATATCCAGATCATGATCAATCCCCCGATATCTCACTCTTCGAAAAAGCAGCCTCATACTTACTCACCTTCCTCTTACAAAGTACTCCACTTTATGCGGGGACAGGGATAAAGGTGAAAGAGTCCATTTGAGGTCAATCAGCAATGAAAAATATTGCCGGAATGAAACTTTCTTACTGTTTATACGTAAAGAAAGTGAACGATTTTTAGAAAAAGGCTGTATTCCTATGATATGATGGTAATAAGTTTACATATTTTTTTCCCGTGCCATTATCCGGGAACTGAAACGCAATTTTTGAATGAAATGATAAGAATGCATCTTTCGCTCATAGAGGGAAGGGATAATAATTGAACTTGTCGTACAGTCAAATTAAAACTCACATCTTAAAGGTTACATATGAGAACTGGAGCTCTCAGTTAAAAAAGCCTAATCATGAACGTGAAAGTTACAGAGAGGAACAGCAAGCGCTGCATGTTGGCCAAATTGTTGCCAGATTTCTTGGAGTTCCCCTCGATGAAGATGAATATTATAATCGTCTTTTTGATCTTATTCACACAGAGAATACAGGGCTTCTCCTCCTTAGTGAAGAACATTTGGATAAAACCATTAATAATCAGCAGTTCCAGGCGATACAAAAAGTCCTGAATATTAACCGGGAACAGAATTTATCCATAAACCGATTTGCTGCTTTCCTAGATGGAGAACAGCTGCTGCTCAAATCTTCCTCACCTTCTCTGCACAGGAAAATAAGAGAAGCGATGATCAGTATGCTGAATCTGTTTTCTGAAAAGGAATCAGGCGGCTTGAAAAACCAGGATATAAGAAGAGTGCTTGTAGATGTGATTAAGTGGTCCGCTAATCATTTAGGCACAGAACTTAAAGAAATTGACCCGAAATTGGGTATGCCAAAAGTCCTTTGGTACGGGAATGGGAAAAAGAGTCATTATTACTTTTTATACTACTTAATTCAAATCGGGTGCGATATTCTTTATTTTTCTCCATCAGGAGAAGACCTTTTTGCAGAGATGGGTCAGGAAGTTCAGGATTCTTTTGTACATCATTATCCTGAAAAGAAAAAGCCTGAACCCTTCCCGCAGGAAAAGAGAAGAAGGAGTGCTACAGTCGCCTACAGGGCATCCAGGGAAATAGAAACCATCCTTAACCATGAGGGTTCAGGCCTTTATAAACCCTGGCAGCTTAGGGAGTATACTCCTTCTTCTGTGACCTTGAAAACCACTTATGATGAACTTTTTATTTTAATTAAAGAGAAAGCTATGATCCGCCCAAACTTTGAGGTGAAGGATGGAAGGGTCATGATACCCTCCCTTTTTTCAAAGATTCAGGGAGTAAGCAGGAACCGAAAGGAATATTGGGATCGAATACAAACGATCAGCCAATATGAAGAAAGTCTGCTGATAAAAAGATTCCCTTTCACGAACAGCGTCAACAATGATTTTCGTTTCCATTATCGCAATGCACTGGACGGGGAAGGGAAGCTTGACCCTGAAAAAATCATTTCAGGGCACTATTGGAGGTATCAGCAGCTTCCTGGAGGTCTTCAAAATGGCATTGCAAAGGCTATTAGAAATATGTGTGATCGCCCGCGATTAAAGCCGCTGCCGGGTGAATCGGAAGAAGAATTGAAGATTTATCTGTTTAGCCAAAGCCTGCAAATTCCGCCGAGCATTCTAAAGTTAATGCAGCAATTTGATTACTCGCAGGAAGTTCCTAAGATTATCCTCTATAACAACGAGCTGAACGGGACGATGGTAAGAACAGATGCCGCACTCCTTTTGCTGCTTAATCAATTTGGGATAGATATTGTACTGTATAATCCGCCGGGCCATAACGACATTGAAAACTTCATTGAGGAAGATTTATATGATGTTCATTGGCTTGAGGATGTTGTTTTTGAACAGGAATTTAAGGAGCCATCCTTTCTTAAAAAGGTTCTCTTTCAAGGATTATTAAAAAATTTAAAGGGTGATTGAAAATGAATCCGACCAAATCAACAGAACTGAATTTAACAGCCGAGCTGCAGGATGATAAATTAACCGAAAATAACGTTTCAGAAATTAAGCTTGCTTTAAGGCAGGAGCCTGAGGTGCAAAATCTGGCCAGGTCCATTGATGAGAAGGACCAAATCCAAATACTTGAATTCGGCAAAGAGCCTGCTGTTCAGATTTCCCGCTTCTCTGACCAGATATTGAGCAACATGAGAACAACGAAGGTTGAAGATTCAGGTGAACTTTTAAAGCAGCTCGGCAGAATCATGGACAAATTTGACAAGAAGGATTTCGAGCAGGGACCTAAAGGCATCTTTGGCAAGCTTTTCAAGCGCGGAGAAAAAATGATTGAAAAGCTTTTCGGAAAATACCAGACAATGGGTGCGGAAATTGATAAAGTGTATGTTGAAATTTCCAAATACCAAAGTGAAATGGTGGATTCCACAACCATGCTTGAACAAATGTATGAGCAGAATTATCAGTACTATCTGACGCTCGAAAAATATGCTGTTGCAGGACAAATGAAAGCTGATGATTTAAAAGCCAATCAGCTTCCACAGCTGGAAGCTCGGGCGGCTCAGGGAGATCAGATGGCTTCGATGCAGCTTGATACGTTAAGAAATGCCGTCGATCTACTCGAGCAAAGAGTTTATGATCTTGAAATGGCTAAAATGGTTGCCCTTCAGACAGCACCGCAAATCCGGCTGCTGCAGAGAGGAAATACCAAACTTATCGGCAAGATTAATTCTGCGTTTGTAACCACTATTCCAATCTTTAAAAATGGTCTGATTCAGGCAGTTGCAGCCAAAAGGCAAAAGCTCGTTGCTGATTCTATGAGCGAGCTGGACAGACGGACAAATGAAATGCTGGTGCGCAATGCGCAGAATATTTCAAACCAAAGTGCTGATATTGCAAGATTGGCAGGCGGTCCAAGCATTAAGATTGAAACGATTGAGGAATCCTGGAATATCATCATGAAAGGTATGCAGGAGACAAAATCAATAGAAGAAGAAAATAAACGTCTGCGAGAAGAAGGAACCAGGAGACTGGAACAGCTCCAGGATAATTTTAAAAAAATGAAGCAGCAGGGTTAGTCAGCTGCACATTTTTAAATAAAATATAAATTATTGACGAGGTGGAATTGATATGGCAATAAATCTTCAAAAAGGCCAGCGTGTTGACTTAACTAAAGGAAATCCGGGATTATCTAAAATTATGGTAGGATTAGGGTGGGATCCAGTGCAAAAAAGCGGAGGCGGCGGTCTCCTGGGATCTTTGTTCGGAGGCGGCGGCGGAGCAAATATCGACTGTGACGCTTCTGTAATCATGCTTGGTGAAAATGGAAAGCTTAAAAGCAATAAAGATGTCATTTACTTCGGCAATTTAAAAAGCAGCGACGGAAGTGTCCAGCATACGGGGGACAATCTGACAGGAGCAGGAGATGGGGACGACGAGCAGGTGCTGATTGATTTAAGCAGAGTGCCTGCACACATTCACAAAATGGTGTTCGTTGTAAACATTTATGACAGTGTAAAGAGAAAGCAGCATTTCGGAATGATCCAAAATGCATTCATCAGAGTAGTAAACTCCGGCAACAATCAGGAACTGATTCATTACAACCTGACTGACAACTACAGCGGAAGTACCAGCTTAATAGTTGGAGAAATTTATCGCCATGGAAGTGATTGGAAGTTTGCAGCAGTAGGTACTGGAACTGCTTCTCCCGGCCTTTCAGATGTAGTGCGTTCTTATTCTTAATAAAAATAAACTTCGAAGGGGCCCGAAATTACTCGGGCCCTTTTTGAATTTTCATAAAAGTTTCCCATCATTTGTTTCCTTTTAATCCTCCTTTCATATGTTATAATTTTAATAGATTATCAGATCGGTTAGAGATTTTTTATCCATTCAGGCAGTTCCGCAGCTTATACACTTCAAAGAGCTCTGTTGCCCGCAAATTAGACATCTTAGATTAGCAGAAGGGGCTTTTAACATGCGCAAAATGGTACTTACATTTACAATTATAATCATTTCCCTTGCACTGCTCGGGAATTCTCAGGCTGCCATGGGCGGCATAAAACTAAAGGATTACCCGCATTCTTCCCAGCTTAAAGAGTTTCTCAGTCTGAAATCTCCACGCCAGCTTGGTGAAATCTTTATTGTGCCTCTCGAACCTTTTGATGAGAGAGAGGCTGCAGAGATGATTTCCCGAGTGGATCACCTGCCCGCTTCTCTGCTCTCCAAAATAGAGGGTGAAGATATTAGGGTGAAATTATTCACGGGGAAACTTACTGATAATCCTACAGCGCAGCATCTCACAGGGGTAATACCGCGCGGCTATACAGGGGATACCACTTGGGATGATGTCCCGGGGATTGGCGGCGCCAAAACTGTCCTTGTAAAAATAGGCTTCAGTGAGAGAGGGAAAGGTCATGGATCCGTTAATCTGGAACTTCATGAACTTGCCCATTCTGTGGATCGTCATGTGTACGATGGCATTCGATTTAATCAGAAGTTTCTGTCTGTGTGGAAAGCTGAAAAAGCTAAACTGTTTCCGGGCCAAAATTATCTTCTTTCCTTCCCGGAAGAATATTTTGCTGAGGCTTTTGCCATGTATTTTGCAGAAGGGGAATCGAGGGAATTATTAAGAGAGAATGCCCCGAAAACCTATGATTTTATAAAAGAGTTAAACTGATTTTACCTGTTTTTTTATGATTTTTAACTAATGTTAAACAATCGCAAATTGTGTACAATAGCAATGAGTATCTTAAAAAGGTTGGGTTGAAATGAAACAATATTTGGATCTTTGCAGGCATGTCCTGGAAAATGGCACTAAAAAAGAAGACCGTACAGGCACAGGTACAATAAGCACGTTTGGTTATCAGATGCGCTTTGACCTGCAGGAGGGCTTCCCGCTTGTTACTACTAAGAAATTGCATCTAAAATCCATTATCCATGAGCTATTATGGTTTTTAAATGGAGATACAAATGTGAAATACCTTCAGGACAATGGTGTGCGGATATGGAATGAGTGGGCAGACGAGGAAGGGAATCTAGGGCCCGTTTATGGACATCAGTGGAGATCCTGGACAGGTGCTGATGGAAATACAGTTGATCAGATCACGAGCCTGATTGAGCAAATCAAAACAAATCCTGATTCCCGCCGCCTGATTGTAAATGCATGGAATGTTGGAGAAATTGAAAAGATGGCTTTGCCGCCTTGCCACTGCATGTTCCAGTTTTACGCTGCAGATGGAAAGCTATCCTGCCAGCTTTATCAGAGATCTGCAGATGTCTTTCTCGGCGTGCCGTTTAATATTGCTTCCTATGCTTTACTGACTATGATGGTTGCGCAGGTTTGCGATCTGGAGCCTGGTGAATTTGTTCATACTTTCGGTGATGTGCATATCTACCAGAATCATCTTGAACAGGTAAACCTCCAGCTGAGCCGCGATCCCCGAAAGCTTCCAAAGATGAAGATTAATCCTGAGGTGAAAGATATTTTCAGCTTTAAGTTTGGCGATTTCCAGCTTGAAGACTATAATCCGCATCCTCATATTAAAGGAGTTGTCAGTGTATGATATCTTTAATGTGGGCAATGGATGAGAACCGTGTGATCGGCAGGGATAATAAACTTCCCTGGCATTTGCCTGAGGATTTAAAATTTTTTAAAAGAACGACGATGGGGCATCCCATTGCCATGGGACGCAAAACCTGGGATTCAATCGGGAGACCTCTGCCGGGGAGAGAAAATATTGTGATAACCCGGAATAATTCCTTTTCCTGTGATGGATGTACAGTAGTACATACAGTTGAGGAGCTGCTGAAGTACAGCGGCGATAGGGAAGATGAAATTTTTGTCATTGGCGGTGCCGAGATTTTCAAAGCCATTCTTCCTGCAGCTGATCGTCTATATCTGACTATGATTTATGACGAATTTGAAGGGGACACATATTTTCCGGAATTGGACATGTCAGAATGGGACCTTCTATCAAGGGAGAAGGGCACAAGGGATGAAAAAAATCCGTATGATTTTGAATTCCTCATTTATAAAAGAAAATAACCAAAAAGCAGCTCGCGCCGGCGGGCTGCTTTTTTAAATTTATAAACTGTAAACATATAGTGAAAGGATCCTGATTAATATATAATGTAAAACATCCCAACCCTTGGAGGTATGTATGCTTCGATTAATAATCTTTTTTCTTTATATGGGCGGATATTTGATTTATAGCCTGCCTGCTCTATCCCGGATGAGAAACCTGAATTCAGCACTTCCCGTTGAAGAGCGCGACTGCATCATCCATAAAGTGCCCCAAAAGTGGTCCAGGACAATAATGAAAATATCAGGCTCTCAAGTAAAAATTACGGGGCAGGAATTGATCCCCGAGGGGCCTGTTGTCATTGTCTGCAACCATGAAGGGGATTTCGATATTCCAGTCCTTCTATCATCTATTAATAAACCTTTTGGCTTCATATCAAAAATTGAAGTGAAGAAAGCACCCATCATCTCATCATGGATGGAAGTCATGAACTGTGTCTTTATTGATCGCAGCAATCGCAGGAGTGCTATCAATTCTTTGAAGAATGCTGCAGAGCTTTTAAAACAGGGACACTCTCTCCTGATTTTCCCGGAAGGGACGAGAAGCAGGGGCGGGCAGGTAGCGCCTTTTAAAGTAGGCGGATTCAGGCTTGCACAGGATGCAGGTGTTCCGATTGTGCCAATATCTATTAAAGGGACGGCAGATGCCTTTGAAAAGAATGGGAGACTCATAAAGCCGGCTAAAATAGAAATCAGGGTATGCAAGCCTGTGAATGCCAGGATTGTTAAAGATATGGATGCAAAGTTTCTTGCGCAGGAAGTAAGAGGGATAATCTGCAGCAGTCTCTCGAACAGAAAAATCGCATCATAAAAAGAAGGCCCCAGTCAGTCAGGGGCCTTTTAGCGGTAAATTATAAATTCGGATTCACTAAATAATCTGTGAGCTTCTGAATCATTCCGTGGTATTCCCTGGGATCGCAAAACTCTTCTGCGGTAAAGTTCTCTTTCACCCACTCTATTAATTCATCTGCACTGTTGAAGTACTCTCCACTCGTGTCGCTTTTCCGAATCATATACCTGCCGTTATCTTCATCCACTGTTACCTCCACAGGCAAAGCGCTATCCAGACTGCATAAAGAAAACTCCATTCCTGCACCCCTTTGAGATATAAATTAACTTTTGCTTATTATATGTCAGTTTTATCTGTTTCTATCCATAAAATAATTCGAAAAATGTAAATTTTTAAAATACCGGATTGAAATCGTGATTTGTCATGGTATAATGTACAAATTAATAACTTGTAAAGAAGAGGGTGGCAAAATGGAACAGAAACTAATGACAAAAAAATGGGTGCAGTTGGAAGATATTTTGATTGCATACCAGCAGCTAAAGGATATTGTTGCCCATACACCTTTACAGAAAAATGAACGCCTATCAGAAAAGTATGAGTGCAATGTCTATTTGAAAAGGGAAGATCTTCAGCATGTCCGCTCATTTAAATTAAGAGGCGCCTACTATAAAGTTAAATCTTTAACTGCAGGGGAGCTTGAAAACGGTGTAGTCTGTGCAAGTGCAGGGAATCATGCGCAGGGAGTTGCCTATGCATGCAGACACCTTGGGGTTCAGGGGAAGATCTTTATGCCAGCGACCACGCCGAGACAGAAGGTGAGCCAAGTAGAGCTGTTTGGGAGAGATACAGTGGAGATTATACTTGTTGGAGACACTTTTGATGATTCCTATCACGAAGCTCTTAAATGTGCCACGGAGGAAGACAGGGCATTTATCCATCCGTTTGATGATGAAATGGTGATAGCGGGACAGGGAACAGTAGCGGTCGAAATGCTTAACGATTGTGAAGAGCAAGTCGATTTTGTTATTGCCAGCATTGGCGGAGGCGGATTGATGGCAGGACTCAGCACATACATAAAAAGCATCTCACCGGAAACGCAGATGATTGGGGTTGAACCTGAAGGAGCACCCTCTATGAGTGAAGCTATCAGGGTTCAAACAGTAGCACCCCTCGGGGAGATTGATAAGTTTGTAGATGGTGCTGCGGTAAAGTGTGTCGGTGAAAAAACTTATGACATCTGTAATGAGCTTGTTGATGATATTTTCATGGTTCCGGAAGGGAAAGTGTGCACGACAATCCTTGAATTATATAACGAGCATGCGATTGTGGCAGAGCCTGCCGGTGCTTTGCCGATTGCTGCATTGGATATGTGCAGAGATCAAATTAAGGGAAAGAATGTTGTATGTGTGATCAGCGGGGGCAATAATGATATTGGCCGCATGCAGGAAATTAAAGAGCGTTCCCTGCTTTATGAAGGCCTGCTTTACCACTTCATAGTGAATTTCCCCCAAAGGGCAGGGGCATTAAGAGAATTCCTTGATGAAGTGCTTGGCCCAACGGACGATATTACACGTTTTGAATATACGAAAAAAAATAATAAAGAAAATGGTCCGGCCCTTGTAGGAATAGAACTGAAGCATAGGGAAGACTATAGCGACCTCATAGTGAGAATGAATAAAAAGGGATTCTCTTACAAGGAGATAAACAAAGACAGCAACCTTTTTCATCTTCTTGTATAAGTATCCGAATGACTTGCAGATCCCTATTATTTAATAAGATATGTGACTGAAATATGAATTTTTATGATATCTGTGACATTTCCTTTGAAAAGTACTATAATCGTATTAGATTCAAAAGGGAAGTACTTTAAAGGAGATGTGAATATGCTTTCAAATATCGGTGTACCAGGATTAATTTTAATCCTAGTTTTGGCGTTAATCATATTCGGTCCAAAAAAGCTGCCGGAAATTGGCCGTGCTTTTGGTGAAACACTAAGAGAATTTAAAAAATCTACCCGGGACCTGACCAGTGACGTGATGGATGAGCTTGAACAGGATACTAAGAAAAAAACGGTTAAATAAGGTGTAAGGATATACTTCTTGCACCTTTTTGTTTTGGGTTAAGATACAACAGGCTGGGCCAGATATAAAATTAGCAGGAGAATCGTATGGAAGAAAAAGAGTTAAATTTAGTCGAACATCTAGATGAATTAAGAAAAAGACTCATTATAACGGCATCAGCATTTATCCTGTTCTTTATTGCAGGCTTTGTGTTTGTGGAGGATATTTATAAATGGCTGGTAAGAGACCTGGACGTCAAATTGATTGTCCTGGGCCCAAGTGATATAATCTGGGTTTACTTTATGCTTGCTACGGTCATTGCCGTTGCAGGAACAATTCCCGTTCTGGCTTTGCAGATTTGGCTGTTTGTCAAGCCTGCCCTTACAGCAGCTGAGCGGAAGATTTCTCTTTCTTATGTGCCGGCGCTATTTATTTTGTTCATTATTGGCCTTTGCTTTGGCTATTTTGTCATTTTCCCCACCGTATTAAGTTTTCTTGTTGATTTGGGTGGAGAATTGTTTGAGGCCAATTTCACTGTGGATAAATATTTCCGCTTTGTCCTTAATATGACTTTGCCTTTTGGAGTTTTGTTTGAACTCCCGGTAGTCATCATGTTCCTGACTTCGCTGGGAATTATAAATCCTTATGTGCTTACTAAAATCAGGAAGTATGCTTACTTTGTCCTTGTCGTGATTTCGGTTGTAATATCACCTCCTGACTTCATGTCTGATATTCTTGTCACTATTCCATTGCTTCTGCTCTACGAAATAAGCATCAACTTATCAAAAATTGTCTACAAAAAAAAGCTGAAAAAACAAGAGAATACAGGAGAATCTTCTTCATAAAAGTTTTTTTTGCAAGGTTTGATGATATATATATTATTTGCTGAGTTGATTGGAGCGGAAGGTGCGAGATCCTCGAAAATGCATTCGCATTTTCTTCGTGCGGTGTTTACTCAGGGAAGATTATTCAACGTCCTGCGGGAGTAGCGGGACAGGTGAGACCCCGCAGACGCGAAGCGTCGAGGAGGCTCACCGCCTGCCCGCGGTTCGCTGTGCAGCCTGGAGCGGAAATCAACGGACAACATTGAGAGGCGAAAAACAATAATTTATAGGAAAAGAGCTTCATAAAAAAAATAATGTGATAGCATAATCAGACACATTTCGAGCCGTATTTGGGGTATAATATTAACAAACGGGTGAAAAAGAGGATTGATATTTTGCTATTTAAAAGCCTAGAGTTCAAAAATGCTGTTGGACAGAAGGTAAAAATTACTGAAATTCCTGTATTGGCAAAAGATAGCCCTTATTATTTTATGATCCAAGTCCGTTTAAAAACTTTTATTGCGGCCACTAATGCCAATCCACTTAAGAACCATTCTTTTAGAGAATATCTAAAGCGAGTTTTAAAGTGGCCCGTCTATGAAGAGATTTTTAAGACTCCAGAATTAAAAAATAACGCTTAACAACATTGATGCCGGCAGCCAGCCGGTATTTTTTTGGCCGCTTGGAAGAGAAAAACAAGCTATATATTTATTGCTTTATTTGTATTTTGCTTGAATGTATAATATGAACTAATTGTTAATGCAGGGGAAGTGAAAGCATAATGGCTAAAATTAAAATTGTTACTGATTCAACAGCTGACCTATCCAGCGAATTGCTTGAAAAATTCGATATTGAAGTCGTCCCGCTATCTATTCACATCGATGGTGATACATACTTGGACCGGGTTGATATTACTCCATCTGAATTCATGAGGAAAATGAAAGAAGCGGACGAGCTGCCTAAAAGCTCACAGCCTCCCGCGGGAGTGTTCGCAGAGGTGTATGACAGGTTTGGTGACCAGGGCTATGAAATTCTCTCTATTCATATGACTGGCGGAATGAGCGGTACTGTTCAATCAGCAGAAAGTGCAGCAGCTATGTCACATGCAAATGTTACCGTGGTAGATTCCAGATATATTTCCAAAGCACTGGCTTTTCAAGTCTTGGAGGCTGCGAAAATGGCCAGAGAAGGTAAAAGTATTCAGGAAATTGTCAGCCGGCTGGAAACCATTCGCAGCAATACTAAGTTGTTTGTAGTAGTGGACACACTGGAAAACCTTGTGAAAGGCGGGAGAATTGGCAAAGGCAAAGCCATGATCGGGTCCCTGCTGAATATAAAACCAATTGCCTCGCTTGAAGGCGGTGTTTATACACCTGTCGCCAAAGTAAGAAGCCATACCCAGGTTGCAAAATATTTGGCCAAGCAATTTGCAGAAGATATTAAAGGGAAAACAATTAGAGGTGTAGGTCTTGTTCATGCAGAGGGCATTGAGTTAGCTTCTAAGCTGAAAACAATGATAGAAGAGCTGGATGCTGGCGCAGAGGTTGAAATCGAAGAAACAACTCCAATTATCAGTACACATACAGGTCCAGGTGCAATTGGCTTTATGTATCATCTGGAAGATAAATAAAAAGGACGCATAGCACTCAGGCTATGCGTTTTTTTGCGAAATCAATTTTTTCTCTAATCATGGTTAGGAATAGTGAAATCATAGACTTTTATCCTATTTGAAAATATTTGCCATTCTTGATTATCCCCGGAATAAAATGAATTATGGGGGTGTAGGATTGAAGAGGAAAAATGTATTATTTTTTAGTGACTTTGGTATTGACGATTTTGTTGCAGTTATATTTGCGTTTTTCTCAGAGGCAATCAATATCGTCGGGATTGTTGCTGATTATGGAAATGTTTCCAGGGACGATGCCGTCCGAAATGCGGCTTACCTTCGTGAATTGACCGGACAAAATACTCCTGTATTCAGCGGAGCCGTATTGCCTTTAACCGGCGAGGTTCCGGTGTTTTACCCGGATATTCACGGCATAGAAGGGCTGGGTCCGATTATTCCTAACCTGGAGAATTCCAATAACATGTTTGAAAACTTCGATGATTTTAAGGAACTGATTGAGAACTATGAAAATGATATAACAATCGTTAATGTAGGAAGACTTTCTTCATTGGCGACGGCCTTTATCCTTTATCCGGGACTTATGGGTAAAGTCAGTGACTTTTATATTATGGGAGGGGCATTCAATGTTCCGGGCAATGTGACTCCAGTGGCTGAAGCAAATTTTTATGGGGACCCGTATGCGGCTAATGTTGTGTTTGCCAATGCACCGAAGAAGATTCATGTCTTTCCTCTGGATGTAACCATGTCTGCAATCATTACTCCAGCACTTATCGATTCTCTTGATGCCTATTATCAAAAAGTGCAAAATAAAGTCGGCTTGATTCTTAAGCCTATGGTTGATTATTATTTCAATTTTTATAAGGAAACCTATCCAGACATAAGCGGAAGTCCCATGCATGATTTATTTACATTGTGGGCAATGCTTGCGGGGGCTGAAATTCAATATCAGGATGTACCGGTAAAGATAATTACTGACAAAGGGGAGGCATTTGGCCAGAGCATTGGAGACTTTAGAAATGTTCCTCCGGAAGATAAGATGAAGTACCGGATACATCAGATTGCTGTGCAATTTAATTATTCAAACTTCATAAAAACATTTTATGAGATTATGACGAACCATAAAACGAAACCAACCTAAAAATTTTTCCATCCATCAGTTTGTCATAATAATAGAAGAAGGTTCTTATTCACAAGTTTGTCATAAGTACTTCTTTCTTCTTTCATGAATATTTGCTAAAATTAGCATCGTAACTAATCAAAGCAGGTGAATGTATGAAGAAAAAAGTTTTTGCTGTAATGGCTGCTGCTTTTATGCTTGCAGTTCTTGCAGCATGCGGACAGAGCGGCATAAAGGACGCGTTAAATTGGGAACTGGCTGATTTTACGTATACAAACCAGGATAATAAAGAATTTGGTTTAAAGGATCTTAAAGGCAAGGTGTGGGTAGCCGACTTTATTTTTACCAATTGCGAAGATGTATGTATGCCCATGACAGCTAATATGAAGAAGCTTCAGGATTTGGCTGAGGAGGAAGGCATAAAAAATATTGAATTTGTTTCATTCAGTGTAGACCCAAAAGTGGATACACCTGAAGTTTTAAAGGAATTTGCTTCTACATACAATGCAGATTTCAGCAATTGGCATTTTCTGACCGGATATGAACAGGAGGAAATTGAGAAATATGCTATGGAATACTTCAAAACCATTGTGAAAAAGCCGCAAACAGGTGATCAGGTAATCCATGGAACAGATTTTTATCTTGTTGACCAGAATGGTAAAGTAATGAAGTATTATACTGGTCTTAATGAAATTCCATTAGATGAAATTATGAATGATATTAAAGCATTGCAATAGACCTTGGACGAGGTCTATTTTTCTTTTCAGTTTAGTCCTTGCTGCTGCAGGAACAATGCTGATTATTTTTAAATTTGAGTTGCATGTTATAATATGAATGAGAAAAATGGGCAGGTGATAGTATGATAAAAAAATTCACCCTCATCTTTTGGATCATGCTGCTTCTCGCCTCCTGCAGTTCAGTTAACCACAGCGATATAATTCATTCTGAAAAAGAATCCCGCCTGACAGTTAAAGAAGAAATTCCATTGGGTTTTTTTCCTCGAAACCTTACTGTTGCTGCAGTAGGTGATTCTTTAACCCAAGGGGTAGGAGACAGTACTGAACGTGGAGGGTACGTGCCATATCTTGAAATGTCACTGGAAAAAGACAAAAGTGTTCAAGACGCTGTTTTTTATAATTTCGGTGTAAAAGGCAATCGTTCCGATCAATTATTGAAAAAGCTGGGGACAGATGAGGTAAAAGATGTTGTAAAGAATGCAGACGCGGTGATCATAACCATTGGCGGCAATGACGTTATGAAAGTTGTCCGTGAAAACTTTTCAAACCTAAAGCTGAGGGCCTTTGCCAAGGAAAAAGAAATCTATGAACAAAATCTGACTGAGGTTTTAGATTCGATAAAAGAGGTAAACCCAAATAGTAAAATTGTCTTAATAGGCTTATATAATCCCTTTTTAAAATGGTTTTCAGAAATAACGGAAATTAATGCTATTCTTGGAGATTGGAATGACACAAGCCAGGATATATTGAGAAATTATCCAGGCACTTATTTTGTTGAAATAGATGATATATTTGAAAATACCGATGATAATCTTTTATATACAGACTATTTTCATCCAAATGATAAAGGCTATGAATTAATAGCTGGTCGGGTCCATCAAATACTCACAGAGGAAGTGCTGAAAGATATTCCGTATATAAGGAAAGCTGAAGGAAATGGAGAGAAGTTGATTGAAAGATAGAAAATGGAAAAGGCTGTTTTTTGCACTGCTGGCGATTAATGCACTCGTTTTAGCTGTGCTGTTTATTTTTATCAGTATACCGGCAGATGACGAAGACTACACAGCGATCCCCGAGAATAGTGATAATTACGTTCCTTTTAACATAAAAGCCAATAAAGAAGATTTGAATAGAGTCATTAACCACTACCTTGAAAAAGAAGGGCTGACAGGAGCAATAGATTACAAGGTCCTCCTAAACGATGAAGTTGATTTATATGGCACAATCCCTTTCTTCAGCCAGGATCTGCAGATGAAACTGTCATTTGAACCAGAAGCCTTGAAAAATGGAGATGTTGTCCTTCAGCAAAAGTCTATATCTGTTGGGCAGCTGAATCTTCCAGTTTCACATGTTCTGAAGCTGGTAAAAGACCGCTACAAGCTTCCGGAAGGTGTTACCATTCAGCCGCAGAAAGAAAGAATTTATGTGTCACTGCAGGAAATGAAGCTAAAAAGTGATGTGAAAGTAAAAGTGGATGAATTTAATCTAAAACAGGATGATATTCGTTTTACCCTTCTTGTTCCGGTTAAATGAGAAAAGGGAATCCTTCCGCAGCTTTGGAGGGTTCCCTTTTTTGATGCTTGATAAGCGGTAAAGCATTAATCTGCAATGATAATTACTTCGAGCTCAGGCTCTGTGGCCACGGAACCTACAGCCGCTAAAGTGTAGGCCTGGTCTGCTTTAAATTGCATTCGAGGGATGGACAGCACTGAATTTGGGGTTCCCGCTATCCTGGCTTCCAAGTCGACGGTCATTGGAGTTAGTGCCATGTATTTGCTTGCCTGCCTGAAAGCGATATTGGGGAAAACAACATCCCTGTTTTTTACGGCAATATCAACTGCAGGAGCATCGGGTGACAGGTGGACAAATTTGACTTTTGTTTCGCCGGCAGGCACTTCAGGCTGATCTTCTAATAGGACAAGCTTTAAGTTTGCTGAATTCCCAGCAGCCGCAATTGTATATACTTTATCTGCAGCAGCATTGATTTTTCTGCTTAAAAGAGTGGAAACCATGCTGCCAGCCGGATATATGTCTATCTGATGCTTGCCTGCAGGCAGTGCAGCATAACCGCTTGCTTCTTTATATGAAAAGTCCTTTAAAATTCGCGTGCCATTTATATAAATATCAATCGGACCGGCATCAGGGGAACCATGGAACATCCGTACTCGTGCCTGCTGTCCCTGATGAGCTTCTTCAGAAGGCGCAGAATTATTTGTACGCATCATTCGAAAAGCCTGATTGAGGCAATGTAAATGTTTATAGTAAAAAGCAATATGCTGTGCTGCATCAATGTATTTAAAATACTGAGCCAAAAGATCATATTTTGCCGCTTTTTGTAAGTACCACTGCTGATTTCTCTCAGTAGGTATAATTTCCCTCCTAAATCTGCTTTAATACCATATGCTTCTCCCTGTGTGAATGCCACAAGAAATAAAAGGACTTTACTTCTGGATCGAAATTCCATATAATATAAACAAATAAACGAAAGCGGGTGATGTGCTATGACAAGAGAATTTAACGCAAATACGTCCATTGTAAATAATTCAGGCACAGCCCAAATGGAATTCGTTTAATCGAGCGGACCAGATTGTTTTTTTCTGCTTATTGAACTTTGCATGATCAAACCATGGGCTGATTGCCTATGGTTTTTTGTATGTAAAAAAATATTCGATAAGCATGGAGGAACAAAACATTGACAATTAATAAACTTGGATTCGATCCCTTTTTTAAAGACGCTTTTTCAGCGTATGAAGAAAAAGAATATCAAATGGGCCGGGTGGCTTTAGAGCATAAAAGAATGTATCGTGTATGGACAGATAAGGGTGAAATGCTTTGTGAAGTATCAGGAAAATTTTCTTTCGATGCATCATCAAGGGAGGATTTTCCTGCTGTAGGTGACTGGGTTGTCATTAAAGAAAGAGCGGATGAACAGCGGGGTACTATTCATGCTGTCCTTCCAAGAAAAAGCAAATTTTCAAGGAAGGCAGCAGGGGTGAATACGGAAGAACAAATTGTAGCTGCTAATGTAGACACCATATTCCTGGTTAATTCACTTAATGAGGATCTAAACTTAAGAAGATTGGAACGCTATTTGCTTTTAACATGGGAAAGCGGGGCAGCTCCAGTGATTGTTCTTACCAAGGCTGACCTTTGTGAGAATCTGGAGGAAAAGCTTGCTGAGGTGGACACCGTCGCCATGGGTGTTCCTGTTATCTCAATCAGCGTGATGGAAGAGAAGGGAATAGACCTGCTTAAGCCGTTTTTGAAGCCTGGAAAAACAATCGCACTGCTCGGCTCTTCAGGTGTTGGAAAGTCCACGCTTACCAATTACCTTCTTGGCGCGGAAAAGCAAAAGGTCCAGGATATTCGAATAAGTGATGATAAAGGAAAGCATACAACTACTCACAGGGAGCTCATCCTTCTTCCTGAGGGTGCCATACTGATTGATACCCCAGGAATGAGAGAGCTTCAGCTGTGGGAAAGCGAAAGCGGTCTTTCAGAAAGCTTCACAGATATTGAGAAAGCCGCTGAAAATTGCAGATTCAGGGACTGTACACATGAAAATGAGCCGGGATGCGCTGTGCATATGCTAATAGAAGAAGGAAGCATATCAGGAGCACGTCTTAGCAGCTATAAGAAGCTTCTCAAGGAACTCGCATATCTGGATAGAAAGCAGGATAAACGAGCCCAATCTGAAGAACGCAAACGCTGGAAAAAAATAAGTGCTGGAGCAAAGAATAAAAGAATGTAAAGATTCAGAAACCTCTTTTGTAAAGAGGTTTCTTTTGCATAAAATGAATCTTTTCATTAATCTTATGTATATAGCTTTAAATCATCATTTTAAGGGAAAAAGTAAAGATAGAAAAGTGCCGGAAAGAGGTGGAGCAGAATGACAGAGAAACAATACGAAAAGGCAAGCTTCGCAGGAGGCTGCTTCTGGTGCATGGTAAAGCCTTTTGATGAACAGCCTGGAATTAAAGAAGTACTATCCGGATATACCGGAGGGAATGTAGAAAACCCGACTTACCAGCAAGTCTGTTCGGAAACTACTGGCCATTATGAAGCGGTTCAGATCACATTTGATCCTGAGGTCTACCCATATGAAAAGCTGCTTGAATTATATTGGCAGCAGATTGACCCTACAGATGCCGGCGGGCAGTTCTATGATCGCGGCCAATCCTATCAGACAGCGATTTTTTATCACAATGAAAAACAAAAGCAGTTAGCAGAAGAATCGAAACAAAAGCTTGAAGAAACTGGTCCATTTACAAAACCGATTGTTACCAGGATTCTGCCTGCTTCAGACTTTTATCCTGCAGAAGAATATCATCAGCACTATTACAAAAAAAATCCGGATAGATACAATGCCTATCAAACCGGCTCTGGAAGAAAAGCATTTATTAATAAACATTGGGGTGAAGAATAATGGCAAAAAATAGAGAAGATTTAAAGCAGAAACTTGATCCCATGCAATATGAAGTAACTCAGAATAATGGCACAGAGCCGCCATTCCGCAATGAGTATTGGAATGAATTTAAAGATGGGATTTATGTGGATATCGTTTCCGGAAAGCCTCTCTTTAGCTCAAAAGATAAATATGACGCAGGATGCGGCTGGCCCAGCTTTACAAAACCCATACAGGATGAAGAAGTTGTGGAAAAAGAAGACCGCAGTCACTTTATGGTCAGAACAGAAGTGAGAAGCAAATCAGCCGATTCCCATCTTGGTCATGTTTTTGATGATGGGCCGGGACCTGCGGGCCTCCGTTATTGCATTAATTCTGCTGCACTCAGGTTTATCCCTAAGGAAAAACTCGAGGAAGAAGGCTACAAAGAATATCTGCGTCTATTTAATAATGAAAACTAAGAATTGGATGGTGTTTTTATGTTCAAGAAATTATTTGGTAAAAAGGAAACAGTCAAAACAATTGAAATTAAGGCTGCTTTGACGGGTACAGCGGTTAATCTGGAAGAGGTGCCTGATCCCGTATTTGCAGAAAGAATGATGGGGGACGGCATTGCAATTGAACCTTCAGAAGGGGTGGTTGTTTCCCCGGTAAATGGAGAAGTTGTTCAAGTATTCCCTACCAAGCATGCAATTGGCATTCGTGCTGAAAATGGTGCCGAGATTTTAATCCATATAGGCCTTGAAACGGTCTCCATGAAAGGGGAAGGATTCGAGACCCATATTTCCGAGGGTTCAAAAGTCAGTGAAGGTGATAAGCTTGTCACATTTGATTTAGGGCTGGTTAAAGAAAAGGCAAAGAGCACAGTAACACCAATGATAATCACTAATGGCGACCAGGTTGCTTCTCTTGAGAAAAATGCAGCAGGAGCTGTAACGAGAGGCACTTCAACAGTAATGACAGTTACTCCGAAATAATGAGAAAAAGCCGCTGATAATATTGGCGGCTTTTTTCGAGTTATTTTTTTCAGTCTTCTTCTATTTTTGCCCTTCATTGGTCTGCCCTGGTGAGGATGGAGGAGATTTGAATAACGGCATCGTCAGTACTGTTATTCACTGATTTTTCATTGGCCACAATAAACTTCACTAAATGCTGTCCGTCTTCGAGACCGCTGACAATATATTGATATCTTTCTTTAGTCAGCGGCCACCAGGCGGATAAGGATGTAATATACACATCATCTATAAACACATCCATCTTCCCGCCTTTTTCGCTTCGAATCATATCGACCCCAAGGAAAGGGCCGCTAAATTGATATTCAAGAGTGTCTCCAGCCTTGCGGCTCTCCCAAATGCCGTCTTTGTGAATAAATGATCCAGATATATCTGTCACATGAGGGATGGATGATATTTCGATGTCCGCATTTTCATGAATAGGGGCAGAAAGCTCTGCAATTTCTGCATGACTGCCGGTAAGCGCCCTTATTTTCTTTATCAAGGTATCTGCATATATTTCATAGCCGTCATCATTTGGATGGACTAAATCCTTTGTCAGTTCCTCTTCAGGTAATCCCGATAGTTCAAAAGGTTTTCTCATATCCACATTCTTTGCGCCATAATGGCTGGAAATAAAAGAAATCGCCTGAACGAACGCTTCATTATCAAGCGGGTTTTCTGTAATGGTTATGATCTCGGTATCAGGGTAAAGCTGTTTTGTTTTCCGGATAAGCCCTTCGTAGAAATAAGAAAATTGTTTCTCATCCATATATTTGCGGTCATTCTCCCCAAATACAATAAAAGTTAAATCAATTTTTCCTAAATGTTCGGATTGCTGAAGTTTATATAAACCTTCAAATGCAGTGGCACCACTTTGGACGATGGAATGTCTTTTGGCTTTAATCCCAAATTCACTATGCAGATGCTTCTCAAGCCTTGTAAACCATGCCGATGATTTGGAGGTCGCACCTGACCCTCTGCCAATGCTGTCCCCGATAATCAGGTAATTGATATTTTCTTTTGACGATAGCTTTTGATACACGTTAGTTGGATTTGCCCCTTCAACTTTAGATAGGCTATCAAACAAATGATACAAACCATATATAAAAGTGATGATAAAAAAATATATGCCAATCTTCCTTCTCTTCATTGGTTTGAATCCTCCGCTTCTTATCTGAATCTCTTACGTTCATCGTACCCTATTAATGGCAAAGGGGGAAGGTTTTAAAATGGAGTTAGAGCGTTTTTTTATAAAAATGGGCAAATGCACATGCGGGTCAAGTTCACCCTACATACATTAATATTGAAAATGCCCAAGAAATCTTGTTGAGGAGTGATTATTTATGTATAAAGGTGCAGTTGCCGGTGCGGGCTACGACCAATGTTATCCGGGATATGGCTATCCTGTTGCTGGTGCTCATTATGGAGGATGTGGATATGGCGGTTTTGCATTGATCGTCGTATTGTTCATTCTATTGATTATTATCGGAGCATGCTGCTGCGGAAATTGGTAATATAAATGGATATTGTGAAGGCTGCTCGTAATGAGCAGCCTTCTGTTTTTTGGACACTGAATTATTAACGGAATTTTACATAAATTATTATAAATACGAACATTATATATAAAATTAAATAAATAGTTCGTAAAAATGTTGACCTGCTCTATTGTATTTGATATAGTTACCTTTGGTTGATGATATTAACGAATAATGCGTCTGGGGGAATAGGACGATGAATACAAATTATGATGTTATTGTGGTCGGTGCTGGACCGGCTGGAATATTTACTTGTTATGAATTAACATTGAAAATGCCTGAAGCAAAAATTTTATTAATTGATAAAGGACACGATATTTATAAAAGAAATTGTCCGATTTTACAGAAAAAGATTGCTAAATGCCCGCCGGCAGCAGGAAGAAAAGAATTTGCCGGCTGCCTGCCGGCTTGCTCTATCACGAATGGATTTGGCGGAGCAGGGGCTTATTCAGATGGAAAATTCAATATTACGAGTGAGTTTGGCGGCTGGATGACCGATTATCTCCCTGACTCCCAGGTTGTTGATTTGATAAAATATGTAGATGAAATCAATTTGAAGCACGGCGCGACTGAAAGCATTACAGACCCAATGACATATGAAGTGAGGGATATCGAGCGCCGCGGATATGCAGCAGGACTTAAACTGCTTCGTGCGCAGGTCAGACATTTGGGCACTGAGCAGAATCTTGAAATCCTAAAGAGCATTTATGAATATTTACGTGAAAAAATTGATATGTCCTATAAGACAGAAGTTGAAGATCTCATAACAGAGAAAACCCCTGATGGCCATCGCATTTTGGGAGTTAAGCTTAAGTCCGGAAATGAAGTTCTTGCTGATAAGGTAGTTGTAGCACCAGGGAGAGATGGATCAGTTTGGCTGGCAAACCTCCTGAAGTCACGCCGTTTGAAGATGATCAATAATCAGGTAGATATTGGCGTGCGGGTTGAAACTTCGGATATAGTCATGGAAGAGATTAATAAACATCTTTACGAAGGAAAGTTCACATTTAATACATCTGTCGGTACAAGAGTGCGGACATTCTGCAGCAATCCTTCCGGCCATGTTGTAGTGGAAAACCACTCAGGAATCATGCTTGCGAATGGCCATGCTTACAAAGACCCTAAGCTGGGAAGCCCGAATACGAACTTTGCGCTGCTGGTATCCCATACATTCTCGGAACCGTTTGATAAGCCAAATGAATATGCGCATGAAATTTCCAGGCTTGCCAACAGCCTTTCAAACGGCGGAATCATTGTTCAAAAGTATGGAGATATATTAAAAGGAAGAAGATCTACCGAGAAGAGAATTAAAGAAGGCTTCCTTGAACCAACCTTAAAGGAAGCGGTGCCTGGCGATTTAGGCCTTGTGCTTCCATATAATACAATGAAAAGCCTGATTGAAATGACAGAGGCATTAAACCATGTATCTCCCGGCCTTGCATCAGAACATACCCTATTCTACGGTGTGGAGGCAAAATTCTACTCTGCACGTCCCAAGTTGAATGACCGTTTCGAAACGGAAATCAGCGGACTATATGTCGGCGGGGATGGTGCAGGCATCACCAGAGGACTTGCACAGGCGGGTGCCTGCGGTGTCTGGATTGCAAGGGATATTATCGAAAAGACAAGTAATGCACCTAGAAGAGAACCTGCATTAGTATAAGAACAGAAGGCCGTGCTGAAAAGCAGGCCTTTTTTTTAATAGGCTGTTTTCTTAAACTATGTTGCTTTATCATAACTTTGTTTAATTTGCTGAGCTGATCTTCGCTGTGGGCACTTTATCCTCGAAAATGCTGACGCATTTACTTCGTGCGTTGTTTGTTCGAGGAAACTTTTTCAATGTCCTGCGGGAGGAGAGGGAAGTGTGAGACCCCGCAGGCGATGCCGAGGAGGCTCGCATTCCTCCCCGCGGGTTCTCTGCGTGCCTGGAGCGGAAATCAACGGGCTGAATACATAAACAACAATAATCTTTGAAAAAGAGCCTTACAATAAAAACAGTTATTTCCTAACGACCCCGTATTTGATAAAATGTAAAACAATCTAAGTCTGAAAGTGAAAAAGGAGAGGACAAAATGCTTGCAGAGCGATTAAAGCCCGGCGATGAGATCCGGGTCATTGCACCGTCCAGAAGTATGGCCATCATAAAAGGCGAACAATTGCGAATTGCCCAGGAGCGGCTGAACCAGCTGGGGTTCACAGTGACATACGGCAAAAATGCAGAAGAGCATGATGAGTTTTTCAGTACTTCTATAGAAGAAAGAATTGAAGATTTGCATGATGCTTTTACTGATCCAAATGTAAAGGGAATCCTGACAGTGATCGGCGGCTATAACGCCAACCAGCTTTTAAATTACATAGACTTCGAGATTATAAAAAATAATCCAAAAATCATTTGCGGATTTAGTGATATCACTGCACTGCAGGGGGCCATTTATAAAAAAACAGGTTTGATCACCTATTCTGGCCCGCATTTTTCAAGCTTCGGTGTAAAGCATGGGTTTGAGTACACTTTGGAATCTTTTATTAACGCAGTAACAAACGATGCCCCATATGAAATTGCAGCATCATCACATTGGAGTGATGATCCATGGTATCTCGATCAGGAAGACAGGCAGTTCATCAAAAATAATGGGTATACGGTAATCCAGGAAGGGATTGCAGAAGGCAGATTGATTGGAGGGAATTTATGCACGCTTAATTTGCTGCAGGGGACAGAGTTCATGCCCTCTTTAAAGGATTCAATCTTATTTATTGAAGATGATGAGGAATCACATGCTCTCACCTTTGATCGGGATCTTCAATCACTTTTGCACCTGCCTGATGCCCGTGACATCAAAGGAATCCTCATTGGAAGGTTTCAGAAAAATTCTCAAGTGACAGATGAAGCACTGAAGAAAATTATTGTATCCAAAAAAGAGCTTCGAGGCATACCTGTAATCACAAATGTAAACTTCGGCCATGTTCAGCCCTATGCCACTATCCCAATTGGAGGCAAAGCAGTTATAAAAGCACAAGGTTCTGAAAGTGAAATTTGGATTGAACAGAATTAGGAAAATGAATTTTGAGCAGCCGCTTGATAGCGGCTGTTTTTATTTGCAGCGAAAAATAGATAACTCTGCAAAATTCTTTTATGAAAGATTTCTTAAGTGACTTCATACAATTTACTATATTGCCAAATGGTAGAGAATAGTTGGCTTGTAGAATTGAGGATTTGCTGTGAAAGCTCATGAAGCCATCGGCGGATATTGATTAGCCGCAGGCAAATTTCGCAATTATAGTTGGAGGGAGTACGCTGATGAACCAGTCGAACTTGATTAAGCCGATGCTTGATGCGCAGTACCCGATCATAGATTATGGCAGGGGAGTTTATTTATATGACATGGACGGAAAGGAATACCTGGATGCATCATCTGGCGCGATAACAGCCAATATTGGCCATGGTGTGGAGGAAATCATTGAGGCAATGCATGAACAGGCAAAAAAAGTTTCTTTTGTATATCGCTCGCAATTTACAAGCGGGGCAGCTGAAAAGCTTGCCCATAAAATAGCGGAGGCTGCAATTGGCGATTTGAATTGGAGCTTTTTTGTGAACAGCGGGTCTGAGGCCACAGAAACAGCTATGAAAATAGCGATTCAGTACTGGCAGGAAAAAGGCATTATGACAAAAACAAAGGTGCTCTCAAGGTGGATGAGCTATCATGGCATAACTCTTGGAGCTTTATCAATGTCAGGACATACGGGCAGAAGGGCTCGCTTCATACCGCTGCTGGAGGATTTCCCTGTCATTCATCCTCCATATTGCTATAGGTGCCCATACAATCTGGAAGCCCCTGAATGCGGTTATCTGTGTGCACATGAACTTGAAACCGTCATTAAACGGATAGGGCCAGAGAATATTGCTGCGTTTATCGCAGAGCCAGTCATTGGGGCTGCAGGGGGGGCTATTACACCTCCAAAGGATTACTACCGGATAATCAAAGAAATTTGTGAGCGGAATGACCTATTATTTATTGCTGATGAGGTGATGACTGGTTTTGGCAGAACAGGCACCATGCTTGCCTGTGAGCATTGGAATATAAAGCCTGATATTGTCGCACTTGGAAAAGGAATGGGAGCCGGGTATGCCCCGATTGCGGCTGCACTTGTAAGCGATGAAGTAATGGAGCCCATACTGGCAGGTTCAAAAAGCATTATGAGCGGTCATACGTTAAGTGCTAATCCGCAGTCATGTGCAGTTTCCCTCGCAGTGCTTGAATATATTGAGAAAAACAATATTATCCCGGAAGCAGAAAGCAAAGGAGTGTATTTAAGAAATAAATTGACTAAGCTGCAATCCAAATTTCCCTTTATTGGTGATATAAGAGGAAAAGGGCTAATGGTCGGACTTGAATTTGTAATGGATCCTCTGACTAAAGAGCCGTTTACAAAAAGCTTCGGTCTGACTCAGAGGTTAATACAGGAAGCACAGGAACAGGGTCTGCTTATTTACCCTGCAGGTGCGGGCACAAATGGCACAGACGGGGATGCCGTATTGATTGCACCGCCGCTGACCATTACCAAAAGGGAAATTGATGATCTGGTAAAGCGGTTTGAAAAGACTTTGCAGATTTTCTCAGATCATCTGAATCCTGGTGAGGAAGAGGCTGAATAACAATGGAGAACACATTTAATAAGATTATTGAACTTGATGATGCAATGAAGCATTTTCGGGACGGCATGATCATTATGTTTGGCGGCTTCGGCGGAATTGGAACCCCTCCATCCCTTATTGACGGTATTTTGGATAATGGATTCAAAGATTTAACCCTTATTGGAAATGATTCAGGCTTTCCTCATATTGGAATCGGGAAGGTGGTAAGCCAGGGAAGGGCAAAAAAAATGATTGCTTCTCATATTGGCTCAAATCCCGTTGCGGGCCAACTTATGACAGATGGAAAGATGGAGGTGGAATTTTCACCCCAGGGGATATTGGCAGAAAGAATACGAGCTGGCGGAGTCGGCATACCTGCCATCCTTTCCGACATTGGCCTTGATAACGACATTGTGACCGGCAATAAGCAAACATGCAGCGTGGGCGGAAAAAATTATCTTGTCGAGACGGCACTGACTGCAGATGTATCGATTGTTTTTGCTAAGAAAGCTGATCCTTACGGGAACTTAATTTTTGACAAAAGTGCCAGAAACACAAACCCGCTTGTCGCCATGGCTGGTGATATGACCATTGCGGAAGTGGAGGAAATTGTCCCGCTTGGCAGCCTGGATCCTGATGAAATTATAACACCGGGCGTTTTCGTTAATTATATCGTTCCTTCGAAGGGAGTGAATTGGAAATGGGCATGGGAGTAGAGATTAGAAATCGTATTGCCAAACGTGCTGCTGAGGAAATAAAGAACGGAATGATTGTAAATCTCGGAATTGGAATCCCATCGCTTGTGCCCAATCATTTGCCTGCCGGGACAAACGTAATGTTTCATGCGGAAAATGGCATTACAGGTATGGGGCCAAGTCCGGAGAAAGGGAAGGAAGATGAGAATCTCTGTAATGCAGGAGGTTTTCCGGTTTCCATTGTAAAAGGTGCTTCATATTGCGACAGCACCATTGCATTCGGGATGATACGCAGAGGAAGAGTTGATATGACAATTCTTGGCTCCCTGGAGGTAAGCGGAAAAGGGGACCTGGCAAATTGGATTGTACCGGGAAAGAAAGTTCCTGGCATGGGCGGTGCAATGGAGCTTGCCCAAAAAGCAAAAAAAGTCATTGTCCTTATGAACCAGACAGACAAGTACGGGAACCCCAAAATTGTGGAGGAGTGCACCCTGCCTCTTACATCAGCACGCTGTGTAAACATGATTATTACAGAGATGGCCGTCTTTCAAATCTCAGCTCATGGACTCACACTGACTGACTTGTTTGCGCCGCACTCTATTAATGAAGTAAGGGCAAAAACGGGCTGCAGTCTTACAATTGCTGAGAATGTGAGAGTGATTAATTGATAGATATATTGGATTGGGTCTAAAAAGGAGTGAGAATATGAATGATCATGCAAAGGTTAAACAATGGCTGGAAGAAAATAAGCAAAGAGGAACAAGACTTCTTCAGCAGCTAGTCCAGGAAGGCAGCATCCGCGGAAATGAAAGCAGTGCACAGGCCGTCATCATTGAAAAATGCCGCAAACTTGGACTAACCCTTGATATTTGGGAAATCGGCAAGGAACAATTGATTAAGCATCCTGCATTTTGTTCGGATCGAAAGGATTTTTCCGGAAATCCCAATGTGGTGGCTGTTTTGAAAGGAACAGGCGGAGGAAGGTCGATCATCCTCAATGGCCATATTGATGTCGTTCCGGAGGGAGACCGAAATGATTGGGAACATGATCCATTTAGCGGCAGAATTGAAGATGGAAAGTTATTTGGCCGTGGTTCGACCGATATGAAAGGCGGTACCGTTTCGCTCCTGCTTGCCATGGAGGCCATTATTGCGATTGGAATCAAGCTTAAAGGCGATGTGATTTTTCAAAGTGTCATAGAAGAAGAAAGCGGCGGGGCGGGTACATTGGCAGCAGTCCTCAGGGGATATTCAGCGGATGGGGCAATCATTCCCGAACCGACAAATATGAAACTATTTCCAAAACAGCAGGGCTCGATGTGGTTTCGGATATCAGTAAAAGGGCGTTCAGCTCATGGCGGAACCCGATATGAGGGCGTCAATGCCATCGAAAAAGCAATGTATGTGATGACAAAGCTTCAGGAGCTTGAGAAGTTAAGGAACCTTAACATTGAAGACCCGCTCTATTCAAAAATCCCTATTCCGATTCCAATTAATATCGGAAAAATATACAGCGGAGAGTGGCCATCTTCCGTACCGGATATTGCTGTCATAGAGGGAAGGATGGGGGTAGCGCCGGACGAAGAGATGAAATCGGCCGAAAAAGAGCTGGAAGATTGCCTGAAGGAAGCGGCACAAAATGATCCGTGGCTTAAAAAGAATCCTCCTCAAGTTGAATGGTTTGGCGGACGCTGGCTGCCTGGAGATCTGGAGCAGGATCATCCTTTAATGGCTGTATTATCGGAATCCTTTGAAACTGTAAAGGGAAAACAGCCGGCAGTTGAGGCATCACCATGGGGCACGGATGGTGGCATATTATCCAAAGTAGGAAATACACCTGTTGTTGTATTCGGCCCAGGTGTAACGGAAGCCGCACATGATGTTAACGAATTTATTTCCTTAGAGGAAGTTTTTGATGCGGCTGAAATTATTGCTCTGGCCATACTGGAATGGTGCGGCACTAATCAGGGAGAGGGGAAATAAGGATGGGATCAATTAATATAAGAACAGAGCTGCCGGGACCAAAAGCGAAGGAGTTACTGGCTAAAAAAGAGAAGAATGTCCCAAAGGGGCCATTTAACACGATGCAGACATTTGCTGCTAAAGGGGATGGAGCACTTCTGACAGATATAGATGGGAATACTTTTCTTGATTTTGCGGGGGCAATCGGGACCCTGAATGTTGGACACTGTCCGCCAAGGGTTGTTGAAGCGCTCCATGCCCAAATTGACCAATATCTTCACCCATGCTTCCATGTCATGATGTATGAGCCTTATATCAAGCTGGCAGAGAAACTCAACAGCATTACACCCGGCAATCACAGCAAAAAAACCTTCTTTTTAAGCACCGGAGCAGAGGCAGTGGAAAATGCGGTTAAAATAGCAAGGAAATATACAGGCAGAAAAGGAATTATATCATTTGAAAGGGGATTCCATGGCCGGACCTATATGTCCATGAGCTTAACGAGCAAGGTAAAACCATATAAATATGAATTCGGGCCATTTGCGCCGGAAACGCATAAATGGCCTTATCCTTATTATTATCGCAGCGAGGGGCTAAAGGATAAAGACCATGATAATGCCCTGCTTAAAAGATTCGAAACGTTTTTTCTGAGCGAGGTGCCGCCTGAAGAAGTTGCTGCTGTCATTATGGAGCCTGTTCAGGGTGAAGGCGGTTTTGTTATTCCGTCTTCCCATTTTATAAAAGGTGTTAAAGCGCTTTGTGAAAAACATGGAATCCTTTTTATTGCTGATGAGGTACAAACAGGATTTGGCAGGACAGGCAAAATGTTTGCCATGGAGCATTATGATGTTGTGCCGGATCTTATGACCATGTCTAAATCGATCGGTGCCGGATTGCCGGTCAGTGCTGTAACTGGAAGAGCAGACATAATGGATTCACCAAATATTGGTGAAATCGGCGGAACTTATGGAGGCAGTCCGCTAGGCTGTGCAGCTGCATTAGAAGTGATTCGGACGATTGAGGAAGAAGGATTATTAGAAAGAGCAAATGAAATCGGAAGTCTTTTCACTGAAAAATTTTCTGATTTTCCTTTAAAATATAAGCAAGTGGGTGAAGTACGTTCTTTAGGAGCAATGTGTGCCATTGAATTTGTTAAAGATCAGGAAACAAAGGAACCCAATAAAGAAATCGTTCAGGAGATCCTGTCAAAGGCACACAATCGCGGCCTCATCATAATGAGCGCCGGCTTATATGGCAATATTATTCGGTTGCTCAGCCCGCTTGTGACAACCAATGAACAGCTTGATGAAGGATTTTCCATACTGGAAGAAGTAATAGGTGAATGCTGCACATAAGGAGGGATTCCATTGAAACAACATTTATGGATCAGCGGAAAGTTCAAGGAAACAGAGAATTACAAAGCATTAAAGAGCCCTTATAGCGGGGAGGTTATTGCAGAAGTTGCCATGGCAGCTCCTTCCGATGTGAAGTCAGCAATTGATGCGGCAGAACAATCCAGAAAAGTAATAGCTGATATGCCTGCCCATAAACGGGCGGAAATACTGGAAAATGTGGTCGCCATCATGAAGGAGGAAAAAGAGGAGTGCGCAAAAATTATTGCGCTAGAAGCTTCAAAGCCGATAAAGGCTGCTAGAGGAGAAGTTGACCGCACCATCATGACATATACCTTCGCTGCCCAGGAAGCGCGCAGACTTTATGGAGAAACAATCCCAATGGATGCGGCTCCGGGAGGCGAAGGCAGAGTCTCCTATACAGTACGGGAGCCTCTCGGGATTATCGGAGCCATCACGCCATTCAATTTTCCTATGAACCTGGTTGCGCATAAAGTGGGACCGGCTATTGCGGCCGGCAACACGATTGTTTTAAAACCTGCATCTCAAACGCCAATGTCGGCCTACAAAATTGCTGATATTTTCCACAGAGCAGGACTTCCTGCCGGAGTGCTGAATGTGGTAACCGGAAGCGGCGGAACGGTTGGGGATGTACTTGTTGCCGACAAACGCATATCAATGATTACTTTTACAGGCAGCCCGGAAGTAGGCAGGCAGATCCGCGAACATGCAGGCTTGAAGAGAGTAACACTTGAATTAGGTTCGAATTCAGCAGTTGTTGTGGATGAGAATGCAGACGTGGAGAAAATTGTCCCGCGTATCGCAGCCGGGGCTTTTGCCTTCCAGGGTCAGGTATGTATTTCCGTGCAGCGCATCTATGTGCATGAATCTCTGTACCAGACATTTGCCGAGCGTTTTGTAGAGGAAGCCAAAAAGCTGAAAATCGGCGATCCGCTTAATGAGGATACGGATATTTCAGCGATGATCTCCCGGAGTGACACTGAACGCGCAGAGACCTGGATCAAGAGTGCCGTAGAAAGCGGAGCGGAGCTTGCTCTTGGCGGGAATGCGACAGATAATACATTGTATCCGACCGTGCTGCTGAATGTTGACAAATCTGAAAAAATTTCTTGTGAGGAAGCATTTGCACCAGTGGTTCATATTAACTCATTCAGCAGCTTTGAAGAGGCGCTGGCACTTGTAAATGATTCAGATTTTGGCCTTCAGGCAGGTGTTTTCACCAATGATGTGAACAAAGCCTTCAAAGCAGCAAAAGTGCTTCATGTCGGCGGGGTAATGGTGAACGATTTCCCAACCTTCCGTGTAGACCACATGCCATATGGAGGAGTGAAAATGAGCGGAATGGGACGTGAAGGAATCAAATATGCTGTTGAAGAAATGACAGAGATGAAGCTTATCAGCTTTAAAATTGACTAAGATGAAAAGAAAGAATACTTAGCCGATAAAGTTGCTGTTTTGGCCGGTATTCTTTAAGCTATCATAATGCCTGGCCCCCTGGCCGGGCAGTTTTATTAATAGAAGGGGGTCTTAGCAATGAATAATACTGCTTCGGTAAAAACATTAAAAAAAGAAGGCTTTGTGGCCGAATTCTATCTTGATTCATTCAATAAACGATTAAGGGTAGACGATTATGCAGGTAAATTGGCAGATGCCGTCCATGAAGCAGAGAAAACAGCAAAAGAATACCAGTGTGAGAAATTAATTTTCAGGGGAAGAGTTGAAAATTATATAGATCTTCTTGCGATGGGGTTTCAGTGCGAGGCTGTTATCGACGGATATTTCCGCGGCTCTGATCAATACTTTTTCTGCAAGTATTTTTCTGACGAAAGGAGAACCAATGGACACTGGATCTCTGAAGACAGCATCGTTAAAAATGTAACCGCCCTTGAAAGAAACCCGGATGTCATAATGCCTCCTTCTGAATATCAGCTTATAAAAATAACGGAGCAGGATGCTGAAAAAATGGCTGAACTATACAGTGAAGTATTTAAGATTTATCCAACACCTCTTCATGATCCCTCATATATAAAAAAGACAATCCGGGAGGGCACCATTTATTACGCATTTCAATATAAAGGTGACCTTGTCAGTGCCGCATCAGCGGAGGTCAATCTTTTTTATAAAAACGCAGAACTGACAGATTGTGCGACACTCCCATCCCACCGTAAACATGGTTTAATGAAAATACTCCTCGAAAAATTGGAGAAAGATCTAAAATCGCAGGGTGTATTCTGTGCCTACTCCATCGCCAGAGCGCTGTCATTCGGTATGAATGCCGTTCTGCATCAGCTTGGCTATTCCTATCGGGGCCGTCTTCTTAACAACTGCTATATTTTCGATAAACTTGAAAATATGAATGTCTGGGTAAAGAATTTGGCTTATTCGGATTGACGGATCCTCAAAAAGAAGTGCCGGATTTTCGGCACAATCCTGACAGGTTTTCGGCACCCTGTCATATACATAAGAGGGGGGGATTTAATGGTTGAAACTCAAAGTATTTCTAAAGAAGTTCTGGCCGCCATACTAAAAGGGATTGATGAAGGGATTCATGTAGTGGATTTGAATGGAATTACCATTTTTTATAATGAAATAGCTGCTAGACACGATGGTCTGGAGGTTTCTGAGGTAATCGGAAAACCTGTTCTGAAAGTCTTTCCCTCATTGGATAAAGAGACAAGCACTTTATTAAAAGTTATGAAAACAAAAGCACCGATTTATAATCAGACTCAGTCCTATGTAAACCTCCATGGTGCACAAATAGAAACCATCAATACCACTCTCCCTATAACTGTTAATGGGAAGGTAGCGGGAGCTGTTGAGATTGCCAAGGACTACTCCAGATTGAAGCTTCTTTCTGAAAGCCTTCTTGATTTGCGCAAAAAAATAAAACAGCCCCTCAACAAAGCGGCTGCTGCCAATAATGTACAGTATACATTGGATAGCCTTCTCACAATAAATAAGGAAATGAACAATATTAAAAAGGAAGCAGCCAAACTGGCAAAATCCGATTCTTCCATTCTTGTGTTTGGGGAAAGCGGGTGCGGAAAGGAGCTCTTTGTTCAGGGGCTTCATCATTCTTCCTCAAGAACTGAAGGCCCATTTATTGCACAGAACTGTGCGGCAATACCGGAGTCCTTGCTTGAAAGCATTCTTTTTGGGACTGCTAAAGGAAGCTATACTGGAGCAGTAGACCGGCCGGGGCTATTTGAATTAGCCGATGGCGGGACACTCTTTCTCGATGAAATACATGCCATGCCGATTGAGCTGCAGGCTAAACTGCTTAGAGTGCTGGAGGATGGCATTGTCCGAAGAGTAGGAAGTCCGAAGAGTTCACAGGTCAATGTACGGGTGATTGCAGCCATGAATATCCATCCAGTGGAAGCACTTGAGAAAAACCAAATGAGAAAGGACTTATTTTACCGCTTAAACGTTCTCACATTCGGGCTCCTGCCGCTAAGGGAGAGAAAGGAAGATATTGAATTTCTTGCCCATCATTTTATTAAGCAATTTAATCAGGTGTTACACAAAAGCCTCTCAGGAATCGGAGAGGATGTGCTGGCCTTTTTCAGACAATACCATTGGCCCGGAAACGTCAGGGAATTAAAGCATACAATCGAGTACATGATGAATGTCTGTGAAGAAGACTTTCTTAAAGCTGAGGATTTGCCAGTTATAATGAAACAGCAGCTTCAAAAGAATAAACAGGATCTTTCACTAAAAATCCAGCCATTAAAGGCAAGTATGGAAAAGCAGGAAAAAGCTTTAATCGAAAAAGCTCTTCAAGAAACAAACGGAAATATAAAAAAAGCCGCAAAGCTATTAGAGGTGCCCCGTCAGACACTGCAATATAAACTGGCCAAGTATAATATTGAAATGAATAACAGAATCCTGGTTAGTAACACTCATGAAGGTGCCGAGTAATCGGCACCTTTTTTGTTTTAACGGAAATGAAAGTATCCCTTAAGTTGCAAACAATCGCCAATCCGGTAGGGATTTCATATGATAGTACAAAATATTCAGAATTGGCATGAAACTTGCAATGTATATTTTATAGAAATTCATATAGGGGGAATAGAGATGAAGAACTTTTTATATAAACCGGATCGGCATTGGAAAGATATTGAGCTATGGAAGGACGTCACAGAAGAACAATGGAATGACTGGCTCTGGCAGCTGACGAATACCATTCGGACAGTTGATGATTTGAAAAAGGTGATTAATCTTACACCAGAAGAGGAGGAAGGAGTCAGGATTTCTGCAAAAACCATACCATTAAATATTACACCTTATTATGCTTCACTTATGAATCCGGATGACCCGCGGTGTCCGGTGAGGATGCAATCCGTCCCTATTTCAAATGAAATCTATAAAACTAAATATGATCTTGAAGATCCGCTGCACGAAGATGAAGACTCCCCAGTTCCGGGATTAACGCACCGCTACCCTGACCGGGTCTTATTTTTGGTAACAAACCAATGTTCAATGTATTGCCGTTATTGTACAAGAAGAAGGTTCTCAGGACAAATAGGCATGGGTGTACCGAAAAAACAGCTTGATGCGGCAATCAGTTATATCAGGAATGCTCCTCAGGTTAGAGATGTTCTTATTTCTGGCGGAGATGGACTTTTGATCAATGACAATATTCTTGAATACATCCTGAAAAATTTGCGTGAAATCGACCATGTTGAAATCATCAGAATTGGCACGAGGGCTCCAGTTGTATTTCCCCAGCGGATCACCGAGAATTTATGCAATATCCTGAAAAAGTATCATCCAGTGTGGTTAAATACACATTTTAACACTTCCATTGAAATTACCGAAGATTCCAAGAGAGCATGTGAGATGCTGGCAAATGCCGGTGTGCCCGTGGGTAATCAATCAGTTATTTTGGCAGGCATAAACGACAGCGTTCCAATTATGAAAAGACTGATGCATGACCTTGTTAAAATCCGGGTCCGTCCTTATTATATATACCAATGTGATCTTTCTGAAGGCATTGGCCATTTCCGCGCTCCGGTTTCGAAAGGGCTTGAAATTATTGAAGGGCTAAGGGGACATACATCCGGCTATGCTGTCCCGACTTTTGTGGTCGATGCGCCTGGCGGAGGCGGAAAGATTTCACTGCAGCCGAATTATTTGATCTCGCAAAGTGCTGACAAAGTGGTCCTTCGCAATTTCGAAGGTGTAATCACCACTTATCCTGAGCCTGAAAACTATGTCCCAGGCCGTGCAGAAGGCTACTTTAAAGAAATTTATCCTGATATGGATGAGAAAAAATCAAATGTAGGCATTGCGGCGCTAATGAATGACCAGCAATTCAACCTGGTGCCTGAAGGCCTGGCAAGACTGGATCGCCGTGAAAAATATGACAGCGACCCAGAGCACAGCTCTTTGAAAGATAAGCGGGGCAAACGGGATGAATTAAAGGAAAAGAAATTCAATGCCCAGCAGACAAAGCAGAGTCCTGCAGCAGAAGCGGGTTCAGAAGCTGCAGCTGCCAAGGAATAGGAGGACAGGAATGGGAAATAAATGTGCCTGGTGTGAAAGCCAAAATATAAGTGAAAGCAGTGAAACGGTTTATTGGGAGCTCCCTGATGGAACAAGAGCCATCCAAATAAATGAGACACCTTCCATTTCCTGCAGGGATTGTGATATGGTTTACCAGTCAGATGAGCTTGTTAAGTCGATTGAGGACCAGCTATTTTTGATTGATGTCAAGAAGATCGGAAAAGAGATTAATTATGAAAAATTGATGGAGCAGCCAAGGCTGCTGAAGCGAAATTATTTTGATTTCTCTTCCTATGATAAGTGAGGAAAAGGCAGCCCGCAGATATGCGGGCTGTTTTTAATGTGTATAAGTAGACGAGCTTAGCACAATTCGATTATAGTAGGAAATAAATTAATGAACGACAGAAAAAAAAGGAAGGCGTTAGTATGTCAAAAACTTTCTATCACTTTTTAATGAAATACAGACATCCTGCACCAAAGGATAACATCAGCCGTTTTGCCAATGACGCATATGAGGACCACAGCTTTCCGAAAACAGCTTATGATTATGATGAGGTAAGCTCTTACCTTGAACTGAACGGAAGTTATCTGGAGACCATGTCTATTTTCGATGAAGCCTGGCAATTGTATGTACTCTCTGAAAGCTGAATGAACATTTTGAAACACTCCTGCATAGGAGTGTTTTTTATTTTGAGATGGCTGATTGTGATGAACGTACGGACGATTTTCATAAAAAGTGCATATACTATTGTATTCACTACTCACGACTCAGTCATTGAGAGGATGGAGGAAATGAGCAAAAAGAAAAAACCCAAGTACAAAATCGGTGATACAGTCGTGATCACTATTTATGGTACAGTCGGAAAAGTAACAGATGTAAAGTGGCTAGATGATATGTACGTCTATGAAGTCAATAAAAGTGAAGGCCTATATATGGAATCCAGCCTTCAAATGCTGTCTGAGTATGAAGGTGAGATTATGGAAAAGGAGCATATTGACATCGAATATAAATACTTTTTTGGCGACCTTGTCCAAGTCAAGGGGTATGGTTCGGATCTTTTCAAAATCGTAGGCTTCAGGACGGAAATTTGGAGATACAAAGAAGATGCATGGGAAGATGTTATTTATGAGCTTTCAAGAATTAATGACGGGGAATGGCTGGAAGCAGGGGAAGAAGAGCTGACACTCGTTGCGGATGCTGAAAGTGCTGATGCATTTATTCAAAAGCTTGGGCTCCTCTATATGATCAATAAAAAAGAAAAGCTTCCTGAATTAAGGGAAACGGCACATTCATTCCGCAAGGCAGAAAAGGAATTGCTTGAAGGGATAAAAGAAAGAAAAGTGCTGATTGATGGTTTGCTTGATATATACAATGATTATCGTATTCTTTATGAAATGTTTCAGGATGATGAGTATAAGCATATCATGCGGGTTATACTCAGAAAGCTGAAGCATATTGCCAACAATGATGATAAGAGCACTGTGTAAAAAGCACAGAAGTCTTTGCTCTTTAGAGCCAGGTGACCAGGAGATACAGTAAAAATGGGATGCCAAACCATATGACGAGCTTGAACCAGGCATTTAATAGATTGCTATAAAGATTTACTATAGAACTTTCATCACGATTAACATCTTCTTTAATTAGTAGGGCTAGTCTGGATATACTGGACATGTCGCTGCCTCCTCAATTTCTGTATAAAATGGATTACTGCTGGCTGTTTATCCTATATGTATGTCCTAACTGAAAAAAAATGCATCGAAAATAAAATAAAGAATATGGCTTGTTCTGCATGAATCCAGGGAGTGCTTCATACATTTTGTACAAAGGGGGCGTTGCTGTGAAGGAAATAGAAGTCGTAATAGATACAGAAGAAATTGCTGAGTTTTTCTTTCATGAGCTGGCAAAAAGGGGATATGTGCCTACTGAAGGAGAATTGGATGAACTTGCAGATATCACGTTTGAGTACCTGCTGCAAAAGTGCATCATTGATGAAGAAATTGAAGATGACTGATATAGAAAAATGACGAGGAACGATGCTCGTCATTTTTTTGCGGAGCAGCAGGAACATCTTACACATACATATTCTAAACACAGCATTTTCTGAGGTATGCAGTGAACGCAGCAATTCCGAAAAAAAATATGTGCTGCCGCCATTGAAAATGAAACCTTCTTGTTAATAAGCACGTATATCTAAGTGAAATAAGTGCTTTGCTTTATATATGCAGTAAAAATAAAAAATGAAACAGGGAGAGAAGCATATGTCATTTTTTAATAAGGTTTTGGCAAGTGTGGGAATTGGATCAGCAAAAGTGGATACGAAACTTGAAAAGGATTTAGCAGTTCCGGGCGAAGCCCTCAGAGGCGTGGTTGAGATTACAGGGGGCAGCACCGAACAGAAAATTGATGATATTTACCTTTCATTGAATACTACTTATATTAAAGAATCAGATGATAAAAAATATACAGTCTCCGGTCTGATTGACCGTTTCAGGCTTGCTCAATCCTTTACCCTGGCAGCCAATGAACGAAAGGAAATTCCTTTTACCTTTAACCTTCCAGCTGACACACCTTTGTCTTTTGGCAAAACGAAAATTTGGGTGACGACAGGACTGGATATAAAAAACGCGGTAGATCCTGCAGATAAGGATTATATTCGTGTTGCTGCTACCCCGCTGATGGATTCTGTATTGAACGCTGTTTCAAGTATGGGATTCCGTTTGCGGGAAGCAGAATGTGAACAGGCTCCGCACCGCCTTCGCAGAAGGCTTCCGTTTATCCAGGAGTTTGAATTTGTTCCAGTCTCCGGTCCTTTCAGAGGAAAACTTGATGAACTGGAAGTGGTCTTTTTTCCACTGTCAAACGGAGAGACCGAGGTTATGATGCAAGTAGACCGTAAAGCGAGAGGAATAGGCGGATTCCTGGCAGAAGCACTGGAAATGGATGAAACATTTGTCCGTTTCACTGTTACAAATGCAGATATTCCTTATATGCAGCAAAAGCTTCAATCGGTCATTGCAAAATATGCTTAATTCATTGAGAAAACGATGGGTGATGCCCATCGTTTTTTTTGCTTTGGCTGCGACAGTGGAGCGCTATAGGTTACGCCAGAAGTGTTTTAATTAAATCCTGTCCTTTTAAAAAGGGGGTTATGAGCACGTACATGATTGAATCGGGGATTCTCTTCTCATCATCGGAAATAATGCCGTGAACACCAAGCCTCTGCATGTCTGCAAATTGGTATTGTTTACTGATGGTCCACGAATAGATCTCATAACCGAATAATTCAGCTTGATTAATGAAGGACTTGGAAAGCAGGAGATGGTGAACAGATAGAAAAGAGGCAAAATCGCGGTAGGATGCCAAATGAAACAAGTCCAGGTGTTTGCTCAGCAGCAGGCCAGCAGGAATCTCGGGAGCCAGCTCGTGAAACTTTTTCATTTCATTAATATGAAAAGATTGGACTTTTATCTGACTGTCGGGTTTGTAAGAGTTTAGTACGTCTGCGAGAATTTCTGTCATGCCAGGCTGATTTTCCGGTGATTTCATTTCAATTATAATTCCTATTTTTCCGCTGGCTTGTTTTAATACTTCAGTCAATAAAGGGATTTTTTCACCGGCATACGCAGGAGAAAACCATGATCCTGCATCCAGTTTTTTTAAGTCTTTAACTGTTAATTCCTCAATTAGCCCCTCACCGTCGGTAGTTCGCAAAACATTGGCGTCATGAATAACAACCAACTGTTTATCCTTGCTCAGCCTTACATCTAACTCGATATAGTCAAAACCCATTTCAATAGCTTTTTCAAACGATGCAAGCGTGTTTTCCGGTGCAAGTGCAGATGCGCCTCTGTGTGCGATGGACTTAAATGGCATGAGAGGCTGAAAAAAATAAGAAATAGTCATTAACAACATTCCAATTAGGATGGAAAGCAAAACAGGCTTTTTAGATACCAGCAATTTCATCACCTCCAGATAAGACTTTTATACATAATATGCAGATTAAACATTTTTGAAAGCGTTTACTTTACGAAAAAAACCGTTAATCGACAAAAATAGAATTTTTTTGATGGAGGAAACGACAATAAAAATGGCTAATTAAACAGTAATGAAAAGTTGTTCACTTAAATTTAGGCAGCTGGCTGGAAAAACGTCATAAGAATGCTTTTGAAGACCTTATTCGATAGTTGACAGGTCACTTGGTGAATTAGAATCAGCCATAAATAACGGATGCTGGGAATAAGAGGGGGATGCCATATGCTGATGGAATTAACAAGGATCAAAAGAAGAGAGTATGATGTTACGATCTTTCAAACACCTGAATTCAGGGGCAAAAAAGGCTTTCAGCAAGTATATCGCCTTAATGTAGAAGCTTTGACTCATGATGAATGCCTTGAATCAGTTTTTAGAAAGTTTAATGTGCATGATCGGATCCCGGAGGATTTCGATGGCCGGTTTATTTCCACAGGAGATATACTCTATATTGATGAAGGCAGAAGAGGGCAATTTTATTATCAGCTGAAGCCGGGCGGCTGGGAAGAAGTTAATAGGATACATATTAGATAAATAAGAAAACAGGAGGGCATAATAGCTCTCCTGTTTATTTTTATTAAATAGTCTATTCGGTTATGTTTGATCCCGGACTGTTTTTGCGTTTGTTGGCTGTGTATTCCTTGCCATGCGCTTCCTGCTCTGCAACAATGGCTTCTGCAGGAATATGATTATTCTTCTTTGGTGAGTTTATACGGTTACGGTGCTTTTTGCCCATCTTAAGTCCCTCCGCTTATCGATTGCTTATTGTTTTGACTGTTTTGGATGTATTAGGCTCGGTATTAGCCCTGGAAGATGGATTTGTCTCATTGGCATGCTGGACTGCCTGCCTGAGTTTTTTGCTCATTCCTTTTTGCGGCATGATTACAACCTCCTTTGGAAAAGCTAAAATTATCTTTCCCGCACAGGGAAAAAAAATGCCCTGTCTTATTTGTTTCTAACTGGTGGCACATATGGTATAGTTTGACTTGGAAGCATTTACATCAGCTTCAGAATTAACTTGGAGGTTAGATTTATGAGCGTACATATTGGTGCTAAAGAAAATGAAATTGCGGAAACGGTCCTGCTTCCTGGAGACCCTTTGCGTGCAAAATATATTGCAGAAACATTTTTAGAAAATGCGGAGTGCTACAATGAAGTCCGCAACATGTTTGGCTATACAGGAACGTATAAAGGGAAGCGCATATCAGTTCAAGGTACAGGCATGGGGGTTCCATCCATTTCCATCTATATCAATGAACTGATGCAAAGCTATAATGTCCAAAACCTGATAAGAGTAGGAACGTGCGGTGCGATTCAAAAAGATGTAAAGGTTCGCGATGTAATTCTTGCAATGAGCTCTTCTACAGATTCCCAAATGAACAGGCTTACTTTCGGAGGGGTTGACTTTGCGCCGACAGCCAATTTTGATCTATTGAAAAAAGCTTATGATGCAGGTGTTGAAAAAGGATTAAACCTTAAAGTCGGAAATGTCTTCACAGCTGACATGTTCTATAATGACAATTCGGAACTTGAAAAATGGGCAAAGTATCAGATCCTGGCAATTGAGATGGAAACAGCCGCTCTATATACACTTGCAGCGAAGTTTGACCGCAAAGCACTATCTGTCCTAACAGTCAGTGATCACATCCTGACAGGTGAGGAAACGACTGCTGAAGAAAGACAAACCACCTTCAATGAAATGATTGAAGTGGCACTTGAAGCTGCTATTAAGGAATAATATAGAATGAAACTGGTTCACCTGAGCCAGTTTTATTTTTTTTTGAAGAATGTAATTTTCAAATTATTAAAAATGATATTTGTGCCGTTTGTCCTGTTTTTAACACAATTATGGACTAGTTGACGTGTAGTGTTAAAATAGTAATGTTGCAAAGAAATAAAAAGACAGGTGAGTTTGAATGAAGAAGATCATAATTATGGCAGGGACCCTCAGCCTTCTGCTTTCCGGCTGCAGCCAGCTAGATCCGTATTTGGATAAAGCAAAGCCGCTTATTGAAAAAATTCCGTTCCTTGGGGAAGATAAAAGCCTCGATGAACCTTCTCAAGAAAATGAATCACTAAATAGAGAAGAAAACAGTGCCGGGGACGCAGGCAATGAAGACAAGAAAGATATTCAAAAGGATCCTCTTTCATTGGAAGCTTCATATTTTAATGATATTAAAACTGTGGATGGCAGAAATATTATCCAGAACCCTGATAATGTGATGGTCCTGGTGAATAAACAATTCAGCCTTCCGGATGGCTATGAACCATCCAACCTAATGATCCCGGATGTCGCATTTTCATACGGGAAGTTAGATTTGGAAAAGAGCTATATGCGACAGGACGCAGCTGAAGAGCTGGAAAAGCTGTTTACAGGAGCATTGAATGAAGGTGTGGAATTATTTGCTGTTTCCGGCTATCGCTCATTTACACGGCAATCGGAAGTTTTTGAGGCCGAAGTAAATAGAGTGGGTAAAGATAAAGCGGTTCAGGCTGTGGCGATTCCCGGGAGCAGTGAACATCAGACAGGACTTACAATGGATATTTCCAGCAGAAGTGCAAGTCTTGAGCTTTCCGAAGAATTCGGGGAGACAAAGGAAGGAAAGTGGCTTGCTGAAAATGCGCATCATTATGGATTTATTCTCCGCTATCCAAAAGGAAAAGAAGCCATCACAGGTTATAAATATGAGCCTTGGCATTTCCGTTATGTGGGCCATGAAGCTGCGAAAGTCATTTATGAAAAGAAATGGACTTTGGAAGAGTACTTTGATCTTGTTAAAAAAATCTAAGAGGCCAAAATGGCCTCTTTTATTTGCCTTTCTCCTTCAGACTGCTTTTTCCTGATTGAAAATAGAATATAACCGCTAAAATGAAGGGTACAGCTGGAAGGCCTGATAGGAAACGGAGCACATTTTCTGCCCCTGTTAAAGAATATCCCAATGGCAGCAGCAGAAAAAAACTTAATAGAGCAAGTTTCCATGACTGATTCATGATCCCGGCAATCAGGCTGATTAGGGAAAATGCGAAGCTTATCCATAATATTGCGGTTAACATCATAAATTCACCCCTTAAGAAAGTGCTGGGAGAGCTAAGGTCTGGATGATGAAAAGGTTTGATAGAGTTTTTTAAAATGGCTTTATAATAAAATATGTTTATACCGGCAAAACATTAATCTTTTATTTTCCTGATGTAAATGCCGCTTTAATTCAAGTGAAGTATGACCGGGCCGGCTGTCTGTTTACCTGATGTTTATAAACCTCCTTCAATGAGGTATTAATAAAGTAAGGTTTACTTTTGTAAAAAGGAGGCACATGCTTTGGAAAAAGTTTCATTTAAAGTTGCAGGCATGACCTGCGGCCATTGTGAAGAGGCAGTCAAAAATGCCCTTCTCTCCATCGATGGCGTGGCAAGCGTCTCAATTGCCTTTCATGATGAACATGCAGAAATCTTCTATGATCCTGAAAAATCTGATAAGGAACATTTGATTAAAGCGATAGAAGACCAGGGCTATGGGGTAGCCTGACATAAGAAAGAGCGCCATGCATTATTTTGCTGGCGCTCTTTAATTGCTGCACACATTTTTCTTTGTAATTTAATCGATAAATGTTATTCTAATCATTAAGGATTGTACATAGTTATTTTACGGTGACGAAAGTGGTGAAAAGTTTGCAAAATGAAGATTTAAACAAAGAAACTTCAGAAACACCAGATAATAACCATTCTGGTTTTATCCGCATGAAAAAGTTTCATTTTGTAATGCTGCTGTTTTTTATTGTGTTTCTTTCAGCTGGAATTACTACCTTTGCACTGGCCTTTGGAGATGAAAAGGCAGTAGATGTTGGAACAAGCGAAAGAAGGGAATTTGATAAGCTGTATACAGCTTATGATACCCTGAAAGCAAACTATTTCCAGGAAGTGGATCAAAATAACCTTATAAATGGCGCTATTAACGGTATGCTTGAAGCGCTGGATGATCCATACTCGGACTATATGAATGAAGAAGAAGCCGAAAGCTTTCATCAGAGTATTTCGTCCTCTTTTGAAGGAATCGGAGCTGAAATCCAGGAACAGGAAGGCTACATAGTCATTGTATCCCCATTGAAAGGTTCACCTGCTGAAAAAGCCGGGCTTAGGCCAAATGACAAGGTTCTCTCAGTTGATGGAAAAAGCCTTCAGGGGATGAGCTCTACAGAGGCCGTTATGCTGATCAGAGGCGAAAAAGGGACTAAAGTAGAACTTGCAGTTCAGCGTCCCGGCACAGATGAGCCTATGAAAATTTCCATTACACGCGATACCATTCCGCTTGAAACCGTCTATGGGGAAATGCTGGAAGATGGTATTGCAAAAGTACAGATTACTACATTCTCAGAAAATACTTCTAAAGAACTGGTTGAAACTCTGAATGAATTGCAGAAGCAGGGCATGAAAGGATTAATCCTTGATCTTCGCCAGAATCCAGGAGGCCTTCTGGATCAGGCAGTGGAAATCTCCAGCCTGTTTGTCCCGGATGGCGAGATATTATTCCAAATTGAAGACCGCAATGGAAACAGAGAAGAAGTAAAATCAAAGAGAGAAGAAAACCCGAATATACCTTTAGTCGTTGTGATTGATAAAGGAAGTGCCAGTGCATCAGAAATTCTGGCTGCGGCAGTACACGAATCCGCAGATGTGCCGCTTGTCGGTGAAAAATCGTTTGGGAAAGGCACCGTCCAGCGTGCACAGGACTTCTCCGATGGGTCAAACATGAAATTCACTACTGAAAAATGGCTGACACCGGATGGAAATTGGATTCATAAAAAGGGAATTACACCAGACCACAAAGTGGCCTTGCCGGAATACGCTGCACTGCCATTTATTAATCCAGACACTGAATTAAAGCTTTCTGCTTCTTCAGCTCAGGTTAAAGCAGCTCAAGCTATGCTGAAAGCTCTGGGATATGATCCTGGAAGAGAAGACGGTTTCTTTGATGAAAAAACGGAAGCAGCTGTCAAGGAATTCCAGGCTGCTGAAAAGCTTGATCAAAATGGAGTATTATCAGGGCAGTCTACTCTTAGGCTGATGGAAAAACTCCGTGAAAAAATCGATCAAAATGATACGCAAATTCAAAAAGCAGCTGAAGTGCTGAAAAAACAAATAGGGTCATAATCTAAAGCTCTCCGATTCGGAGAGCTTTTTTCATCATTTTCATTCCTTCCTCAAGCGAGTAGCGGCAGGTGGGGGCAGTTCAAGTATGGCTGTTCTTAGAAAGTGGGTATAGAAAGCGTTTCTCTTTCCCACAATGGTAATAACTTAACTATTAAGCAGCGCAGGGGTGATTTACTTGAAAAAAATTATGATTCTATTTGCAGCGGCTGCAGCTATACTATCAGGCTGCATGTCTTTTCAGCAAAAAGAAAACAATAATGCAAGGCAGGAGACGGAGATCGGCGAGTCCGAAAAGGTGAATAAAGAGCCCTCAGCGATTGTAAATGAAACGAAAAACTTTTTGCTGATTGGTGTCGATAGCAGAGGAGAAGAGGATTCACGTTCGGATGCCATTGTGCTGGCCAGCTATGAACCTTCCGGGGGATCCATTAAATTGGTCTCTCTTATGAGGGACAGCTATGTAAAAATACCGGATTACCAATATATGTACAGCAAGTTGAATCATGCTTATTATATAGGCGGCAAGGAATTATTAAAGGATACAATAGAACAAAACTTCGGAGTCCAAATCGATCATACAGCAATTATTGATTTTAAGGGATTTACAGCGATGCTTGATGCGATTGCCCCAGACGGAATTGAAGCAGAAGTCAGTGCCGCCATGATTGAAGATATGGGATTGGATCTGGAGCCGGGAAAACAAAAGCTTAAGGGAAGCGACATTTTATCATATGTGAGATTTCGACATGACGGACAAAGTGATTTCGGGAGAGTTGACCGGCAGCAGGAAATTTTAATTGGGCTTAAAGATGAAGTGATGAACCAATTCTCATCACCTGCCGGTTTAGCAAGGTTTCCGGAAGTAATCAGCCAGGCAATGAAATACGTTGAAACCGACTTAAAGATTGAAGAAGCATTATCACTCGGTGTGAAGTTTTTAATGAATCCTGTCAATGACATTGAAACACTTAGGGTACCTGTTGAAGATAGTTATGAGAATAAAACTTATGAACATGCCGGTTCGGTTCTCCAGCTTGATTTTGAAGAAAATTCAGAAGCGCTTAAGCAGTTTTTGGATGCTGAAAAGAACTGAGAGAGACGCTATTAAAAGTAAATGAGGAGCCCACGGGCTCCTCATTTACTTTTTCTGCAGACTGCAATCCCAAAAGGGTAGTGTTTGCCTTCTCTTTTCGGTTCAATGAGAACACTTCTCTGATAATAAAATTCCGTCTCTCCGTAAGACTTGAACAGTTCAATAAATTCATCTTCAGTCAGCTGGTGAAAATGGAAGGGCTCATTTGTTGGCTTTCCCCTTCCGGCACCGAAGGGCGTGGATAAAATGAGAGTCCCGCCTGGCTTTAGCATCTTAAAAAGACTGTTAAGGAATATTTCTTCTGATGGCAGGTGTTCAAGCGTTTCAAAGCTCGTTATCACATCAAAGAATCCTAATTGTTCAGGGAGGGAATCATCTTCCGCGTTGGCTTTAATATATTGCACGAGAGGATGATAATGATGCTGTCTGGCATAGTTCAGTGCACCCTCATCAATGTCCACTGCAACAATTTCATTAATTTCTTTTTTCTTTGCTTTTGCCATTATTTTTGAACCGTAACCCGTCCCGCAGGCAATATCAAGCACTCTTCCTTTAGCGTAATAAAGGGCAAAATAGTAACGTGCCAAATGTTCCAGAAGCATTCCGTTAGTAACCGGCATTTCCTCCAGTATGATTCTTTCTCCAGTATTTTCGAGCATTTTTCTCCACCATCCTTAATAGAAATTATAGCAAATATGTCTTATGGTTTGTATGGACTGGTAAAATCATATACAATGGGTCATTAGACAGGATAGCTATAAAGAGGTGATCCTTTGAAGCAGGTAGTAAAGCTTAATGAAGAGAGCCGCAGGCAAATATCAGATATTGAACAAAAATGTGAAAAGCTTGCAGAAAAACTTCTTAATAAGTACAAAACAGACTTTCAAACTGAAGAGGAAAATCTGGCAGTGGACCTAGTCAGGACGATAAAAGGCCGGCATGCATCAGAAAACGATGTGTTTGAAAATGATTATGAATCCATTCTGGAACTGGGAATAGAGACGGAGGATGAATTTTTTCCGAATGCTTATATTCCCATCTGGAAATGCAAACAGGAAATGTTTCATTCTGTTGGTTATTTAACCAATCTGGATATGGATTCAATAGAGAAGAAAATGATGCTTATGATTGAAGAAATGCTGGCAGATCGTGTAGAAGGGGAAAAGTATGAATAAAACAGAAATATATATATTATCAGGATTTCTTGGGAGCGGGAAAACGACGCTTCTAAAGCAGCTGCTCCAGGATGAAAAAAAGCAAGGCAGAAAAGTGGCAGTCATGATGAACGAGCTTGGGAAAGTTTCAATTGACTCGGATGCAGTCGATGAGGGTGTGCCATTAAAAGAGCTGCTTGACGGCTGTATATGCTGTACCATCTCAGATAAGCTCGAGGCGCAGCTTCAGGAATTATTGATGGTTGAAAAGCCGGAAGCGATTTATATTGAAACTACAGGTGCTGCTCATCCCATTGAAGTTCTGGATAGCATCCTTTCTCCCCTTTTTGCTGACAGGATGCAGGTAAAAGGCATTATTTCTGTTGTTGACAGTCCAAGATGGCTTAATCGAAATGTGTTAAGCCCTCAGGTGCAGCAGCTTTTAATTGAGCAGGTAAGGCATGCAGACTTAATAATCCTGAATAAAGCAGATAAACTTTCCGAGGCGGAACAGGCGCGGCTTACAATGGAGATTCAGGGTCTTAACAGCCAGGCGTTCACCATCTTAACTTCATATTCAAAGATTGCTGTGAAGCAGGTAAGAGATATGTCCTCCGGGAAAAAGAGCAAGGCTTCCAGATCACATGTTTTTTCTGATTTAAAGCTTAGCACGTTCGTTTATCAGTTTCAAAAACCTGTCAATCAGATTGATTTTGAAGATTTTCTTAGAGGACTTCCAGATACTGTGTACAGAATAAAAGGGTATATGAAGCTGAATTCTTCAAAGTACCCGTATCTTTTTCAGTTTTCATATGGAATGCCGCTTTATATGCAGGAAAACATCAATATGCCCCTGAATATGGTGTTTATTGGGGAGAACCTTGATTGGGCAGAAATCGAACATAGGTTGAAGATTCTGGAAGAATCTATCTAATCAGGACATTAAAGAGAATCGCATTCATACGGTGCGATTTTTTTTTATTGCCTGAATGAATGAAGAAAACCTTTTTTTGGGAAACTCATTATATAATGCCTAACCGAAAAAACCTATAAATGAGTGGAATTTATGAAAACATTAAACATAGTCATGGTATTCATCTTTCTTCTTTTTGCAGGAGGCACATACACATCTGCAGATGAAGAAGGGGTTAGCTGGCGGATTGAGATGCTGGCATGGGAGAAAGTGAATGGGATATTGCCGAAATACAGTAAATTTACCGTCCTGGATGTTGAAACAGGCAAGAAGTTTAAAGTCCAGCGGCGTGCCGGAAGCCATCATGCAGATGTTCAGCCATTAAATGCTGAAGAAACAAAAATAATGAAAAGCATTTATGGCGGAAAATGGAGCTGGAAGCGGCGCGCCATCATTGTAATTAATGGAAATCAATGGATAGCGGCTTCCATGCATGGCATGCCCCATGGAGGAGGTGCATTGAAAAATAATTTTCCAGGGCATTTTTGCATTCATTTTTACGGCAGTACCACACATCGAACAAACTTTATGGATTTATCACACAAGCTTATGATTTTGAAAGCGGCAGGAAAGCTTGATGGATATCTCAATAATGCCAATCCATATGAAGTGATCAGTGCATTCATGGCAGGACTAAAACAGCAGGATTCAAGGATTGTCCAGTCGATTTCCCTCCAGCCTTTAGCATGGAATAAACTCATGCCCAGAATTGAGAATGTAAGGCTGAGTGCGATGCCCGTCCTTCCGGCTGAGGATTTGACAGATGAGCTGAGCCTGGAGGTGCCGGTGGAAGCGGATTGGTTTATAAAAAACCGCGGCAGACAGCATTTTCGAGGCAGCATCCATCTTGTGCGCTTTTCACAGGCAGATCCATGGAAAGTGGATAATAAAAGGTTCTTAAAGGAAAATAAGTTATTGAACGAATAAAAGCCTGAGAATAGACTCTCAGGCCTTTATTCGTTTTACTGTTTTTCGCCAAATTTAATGAATGTCCGCTCGTCTTCTACAAGTCCGCAAGCCGCACATTGAACCCTTTTGTCAGGGCCTTTGTAAGGCATATGGAAGGGGGACAGCTGTTCACTGCTGTATTCTTCCAAAACATTCCCTGTCTGAGGATCCATTTTGATGGATTGAGGCACCTGCTGAATAATATTGAATCGGCTTCTGTTTGTTTTACAGTTTGGGCACCGATAAGGTGAATTCATAACTCATTCTCCTTTCTCGCATATTAGCTGTATTTTTTGCATTTATAAATTTATTTATGTAAAAATACATGTAAGGAAATATATTTGTTTCCTGTTTTGGAAGGGATGTGGCAAGTTATGAGTCCAGACTATGAAAAGCTTCTGAATGAATATCGGAAGCTATGGAATAACCGGAAACTCGAAGAGGATACTGACGCAGAAAACATTTTGAAGAAAGCAATCTCCAGGGAATTAAGGGATGAAAATTCCCATCCAAGAGTCCGTAAGACTATCTATGAAAAATTCTACCTTGCGGTTAAGAGAATTGCACATTCAGACCTGGATGACAAATCCAAAGAAGCTCTTATCCAAATCCATATCCATGAAGCAGAAGGTTTGAAATAGGGAGGGTCAAACCTTCTTTTTTTAATGGCTGTTTTCGCAAGGTTTGTCGCCGCTTTTTATTTTATGCTGAGTTGATTGGAGCGGAAATCAACGGACAACATTGTTAGCGAAAACAACATGTTATACGAAAAGTGCCTTTTGAATTTATAGGTTTACTGCAGATTTCAAGATCCTTTCACATTTATCTCACAATGTTAATGTAAGATAAAGATAAGATAGTCATGAGGAGAAATTGTATGTCAAAAAAAATGTATTGGCTTTTCTTTTTATGGATCATAACGGCCTTCCTTACTTCCTGCTCAGAAAAGAGGCAGCCTGCAATACCCGAGGATATTAGCTTTGCTGCCACAGTAAATATCAAGGATATGACCATATCTTTTGTGGACCTGGAAAAAAAGAAGCTGGCGGCAGAATGGGCTATGGAGAAACCTTATACAGGCGCTTTAATTCTCCCGGACAATGATTCCATCCTTCTTTATGGAAAACAGCTTGAAACGGCTGACCTTTATTCCTTAAAGGAAGGTAAACTGATTAACAGCTGGGAAACAGGAGAAGGAATCGTAAATGGAATCCTGCTTGAAACGAATGAAATCGTTTTTGCAGATCAGTATTTAAACAAAATTAGGTTCTTTCATTTAAATGGAGAAGAAGAAAAACAGGTCGAATCTGAGATAGATCCGCTTACCCTGCTGGAATCCCGTGAAAAGAATAAGTTATTTGTTCTAAGCTTCAATCATAAAAAAATGGGAATTATCGACCTTGAATCAAAAGAAAAAAGCGAAGAATTTACAATCCATCCTTCAGCAGCCGGTGCGTGGCTCAATGAGAAAAACGGTGAAATCTGGATTGGCGGACATGGAGAAGGTGTAGAGATTGAACAAAATATCCACGTATATGATGAAGAAACGGGAAAGTTAAAAAAGAAAATTCCAGCAGCTTCGATGCCGATTAATTTTCTGGGACAAGAAAATCAAGTATATGTCCTAAGCCACGGGTCAAATATGTTATATAAAATTAATGAATCAGGGGAAGAAGCAGCATCTGTTTCGATTGCGGCAAATCCTTTTGAAATGGCTTTTGCAGCAGGTAAACTATTAGTGGCCGGTTATGACAGCAATGATTTACATATACTGGACCCGGAAAATTTAAAAACCCTTAAAAGTATCAAGCTTGGAGAGGGTCCTTTTAAAATAGTCATTAGGGAGAGTGTGAAATGACATGCTGAATATCCTGATAATAGATGATGAAGCAGATATGAGGCATTTGATTGAAATGTACCTCGGGAATTCAGGATTTGCATGCTTTTCAGCAGAGAGCGGCTTTGAAGCATATGGCATACTTGAAAATAATGTGATGGACTTAGTTATTCTGGATATAATGATGCCTGGGGAGGATGGGTTTGATGTATGTTCCCGAATAAGGCAAAAATCAAATGTGCCAATAATATTTCTCTCAGCTAAGGGAGAGGAATGGGATAAAGTGAAAGCCCTTCAATTAGGGGGGGATGATTATATTGTCAAACCATTCAGTCCTGGAGAGCTTGTCGCCAGAATCAATGCTGTCCTTCGAAGAACGGGAGGAATAAAAAATGACATGGATTCTATTCGAATTGGGAAAATCACAATTGACAAAAAAGCACGAAAGGTCTCAGTTGCGGGAAAGCATGTCACGCTTACGCTTAAAGAATATGAATTGCTTCTGTTTTTTATCGAACATAAAAACCGGGCATTAAGCAGAGAACAGATGCTTGAATATATTTGGGGCATTGATTATACAGGAAGTTTAAGAACAGTGGATACTCATATAAAAACGCTGAGAATGAAGCTGGGGGTTGGTGACTATATTCAAACAGTCTGGGGAGTAGGCTATAAATTCGAGGTGCCGGATGAATGAAATTCCTGACCAATAGCCTGGCTAAAAAAATGTGGCTGACTGTAACAGCCGCAATTATTATTACGATCTTATATTCCTATTTTTTATCTTACTTATTTTATGAAAAAATTTATGTAGAAAATGTCAGGGACTCTCTGCTGACTGAAGGGAGAAGTCTGGCGTCAGAGTACAAGGGTGGTGCTTTGACAGAAGATCTCAGGAAAAAAATCGATTGGTATAATTCTAAATCAGAAACAGAGATTTTTATTGTCAGTAATCCCAGAGAACTTAGTGCCTGTCTGCCTTTTGAAATTGACTATCAGACTCTAATTGGCAAAGCAGAGCGCGAGGATCTTCTTAAAGGCATTCCAGTTGAAAAACTGGGCTATGAAAAAAGGTTTGACCGGAAAATTATGGGTGTCATTATTCCGCTTCTTGATGATAATCGGCTTCAAGGCATTATTTATTTATATGTTCCCCTTGCGAAGATTTCAGAGATTACCCGGGATTTTGCATTTCTGTGGCTCGCGGCTGCGGCGGTTTTTACGGTTATCAGCATCATTTTAGGTACGTTGCTGGTAAAAAAACTGACAAAGCCCTTACTTGATATGAAGGATGCAGCAGAACATGTTTCAAAGGGATACTATGATGTTCATTTAAACATTGATTCAAAGGACGAAATTGGCCAGCTGGCCAATGCCTTCAATTATATGTCCTCATCTATACGAAAAGAAGACGAAAAGAGAAGGGATTTTCTCGCGAATGTATCTCATGAGTTAAGAACCCCTATCAGCTATGTAAAAGGCTACAGTGAGGCGCTCATTTCCGGAATGGAAAAATCTGAAGAGGACAGAAAAAAATACTTACAGCTGATACTTAGAGAATCACGAAGGATGGAACGTCTCGTTGGAGATTTACTTGATTTATCCAAACTTGAATCTGACGAATACAAACTCGAAAAAATGCCGCTGCCATTGGCACAGTTAATAGAGGACGCTATTGAAAAATACAAGCCGGTCCTCCGTGAAAAAAATGTGGATCTGCAATATCGCCTGGATCCTGAAGTAATCATTAACGGTGATGAAGGCAGGATTGAGCAGGTTATCCAAAATATTATGGACAATTCCATCAGGTATACAGCAAAAGGCAGAATCAGCATCCGTTTATCTCAAGAGAGAGATCAATGCCTGATTGAAATAGAGGATACAGGCATAGGGATTTCAGAAGAACATTTAAGCAAAATTAAACAACGGTTTTATAGAGTGAATAAAGGAAGAACAAGATCAGATGGCGGCACAGGGCTCGGTCTGGCAATTGCAGAAAAGCTTGTTAAGCTTCATCAAGGCGAGCTGACTGTGTTCAGTGAATTAAATAAGGGGACGACAGTTAGAATTATGCTGCCGCTGCTCGAAATAAAGAAAATTAGAGGAGATTAATAATGAAAAAACTAATGTTTATTTGGCTTGCGGTAATGATAATTATTAGCCTGGCAGCCTGCAGCAATAATAATGCAGCTGAAGAAGAGCCGCAATTCCTGGATGTCGAGTTATCGATAAACCCTGAAAAAGCAAAAGTGAATGAACCGGTTGTTTTTGAAGCAAAAGTTACATATGGAGAAGAAGAGGTTACAGATGCAGACGAAGTCAAGTTTGAGATCTGGAGAGCGAATGCCGAAGAACACGAAAAAATTCTTGTTGAACATGCTGAAAATGGGATCTATCGCCTGGAGAAAAGCTTTGAAGAAGAAGGTACCTATTATATATATTCACATGTAACGGCGCGCAGGATGCATAATATGCCTAAAAAAGAATTTGTTATCGGCAAGCCCAGTCCACCTGAAAAAGAGTCAGGCAGCCAGGAAGAAAATATGGATGACGATGATCATGGCAGTCATTAAAAAGCAGCATTGGCTGCTTTTTGTTTTGGAATCGAGTAATCCTGCAGTAATTTTTCCTTTAGGGGCATATATACCCATTTACGGGTACATATACCTATAATAATTGTTACATTGGTGTAATAAAAGTAAAAAATAGTAGCAGGATAAAAACCTGTCAATAGTGATATTTTAGTATATAAATGGCACATGATAAAGGTAGCTTCCAATAAAGACAAAAAAATGCAGAAGACTATTTACCCATTTTTAAGTATCCATAAACCTAATAAAATAAGTATTTATGAAAACTTTCAGGCTGATTTTTACTAGTATCTAAGTCTATCGGATATGCGGTATTCAAGAATTTGTAAAATCTGTCCAAAAATATTACGAAAAACCCTGTGTTATGATGATTGTGCAAGTCACACAGCACCACAACAACAAAGAAAACAAACACAGGGAGGATTTATATACATGAATAAGAAAGTTATTTACTCAGTAGCAGCGGCAGCAGCATTATTAGTATCAGCACCAGGAGCTAACCAGGCGGACGCAGCTTCAAATTGTCCTACTCCTGAACAAGCTAAAAATATTGCAATCTCTCAATCTGGTAACCTAAGCCAGGAACAAATCAATAACATTCTTCAAAAATACCTTAAAAACTACAATATTAATTGGGGAAATGCTCAAGTAAATAAACAGGAAGCTCAGAAGCCTGCAGCTCAAGCTCCAGCAGAGCAGCCTGCTAAAACACAAGAAACAGCAAAAGCACCTGCGCAGCAGCCTGCACAGCAGCAAGCACCTGCAGAACAGACAAAAGAAGCAGCACCTGCATCTTCTGAAGTAAGTGCTTACGAGAAAAAAGTACTTGATTTAACAAACCAGGAACGCGCAAAAGCAGGAGTGCCTGCACTTAAATTGGACACAGAATTAAGCAAAGTAGCTCGTGAAAAATCACGTGATATGCAGTCAAAAGGATATTTTGACCATAACAGCCCAACTTACGGTTCACCATTTGATATGATGAAGCAATTCGGCATCTCATATACTACTGCAGGCGAAAACATTGCTATGGGCCAGCAATCACCTGAAGAAGTTGTACAAGCATGGATGAATAGTGAAGGCCACCGCAAAAACATCATGAATGCCAACTTCACACACCTTGGTGTTGGCCATGTTGCTGACGGTAACTACTGGACACAAATGTTCATCGGGAAATAATAGTTGAATGAATAAAAGGCAGCCTTTTTAGGCTGCTTTTTTTTGTATTATTATTCAATATAGTATGAACTTCAGCTCCATGTATGTATTCAATCATTCATTGGAACATTAGTAATAGCTGCTAAAAATGAAAAACAACAGGTGATTTAAATGGAAATTAGAAAAGGAACAAAAGATGATTTGAAGGAAATAATAGAAATTGTCCAGAAGACGGTCAGCATTATGGAATCTGAGGGGAATGATCAATGGAACCGGACCTATCCCCGGGATGAAAATTTTTTAGCTGATGTGGAAGCAGGCAGTTTGTACACTGCCATCTATGATGGAAATGTCGCAGGTTCCATTACTGTCGATCAAATTCAGGCGGAGGAATATAAAAATGCCTCATGGAGAAAAGATGAGCCCTGCTTTGTATTTCACCGTCTGGCCGTAGATCCTGAGATAAGAGGCGCGGGGATTGCGAGCAGGTTAATTGCATTTGCTGAAGATCATGCAGTGAATAACGGGATAACGTATATGAGAACAGATACATACTCGCTGAATAAAAAGGCTCAAAGGTTATTTGAGAAAAATGGATATGTTAAAGCAGGTACAATCTTCATGGATCGGGAAAATCCTTTTTTCTGCTATGATAAGCTGCTTGATTAAAGCTGCTCTTCATTCTTTACAATAATGGGTATTATTTCTTCCTCTTCGAATAAGATGGGAAGAGAAATGGAAAGTATCCCATTTTCAAATGAAGATTCTATCGAATATTTATCAACAGGCATAGGGAGGGTCAGAACTTTTTCAAAAGATCTGCTATGTCTTTCTTTCAGAAAATAGCGCAAGTCCTGCTGAAACGCTGAACATTTTCCTTTAATAATTAGTTCGTTTTGTACAAGAGATACTTTAATATCATTTTTGCTTATACCGGGGAGCTCTGCTTCAATTTTGATCTTGCCATTGTTCTCATACATATCACAGCGCGGAAAAATTTCCTGATTAGACAGAAAATGATTTATTTTTTCCTGCTCCAGGCCTGAAAAAGAAAGTTTCTTATTACGATTGGAATCCCCAGGTGAAATAAGCGTTTCCCAGAAATCCTGATCCTGATATTGTGCGGTCATTTTGATTAAATCTTTCCATTTTTCCAGTTCCATAAGGAGGCCCCCTTTATAATATTTCCGTTACATCTATCTCTGAATATTGCATATCGATATTTTTAGGTATTTTTATCTCCATATAGCCCTCTTTGCAGCTGGCGGATGATCCTTTTTTCCTGACAATGGCAGGGAGGGTAATGATATGTTTATCGTCTTTATCGGGAATATGTTCGATAATCATTTGGTTGGAGGTGTGATAAAGCTTCATTTCTTTTAACCATTCCTCGTTTTTTATTGGAAATCTCACAAAAACATAATCATGGGTTTCGAAGACGGATGAATTAAGTGGTGCAGAATTTGGCTGTTGATTAGTTCCGGGGGCTGCGGCATTAAAGCCTTTCATAAAATCCGGTGCTCCAGTCATTCCCTGCATATTCTGAGGAAACATTTGACCCATGATATTTTTAATATATTTATCAATTTCCTCCGGTTTCATTTGGCTGGGAGGATTCTTCATATCTTTATTAAATGGAAAAAGATTCCACGGAAACATCCTTCTCATCCTTTCCTTGCTAAACTGCCGCAACGGCTACTGATTCAATACTATGCCATATATTCTATGCAGATAAATGCCTATCTGTTAATAAGGGATTCTTTTGTTAGTACTGCTGCATCATGGGCGAAAGCTTCTTATTATTTGCATTAATACACTGTAATTACTACTATATTGGTATCGATGTATACAAAATAATTAAATACTAAGGGGTAATTTTGTGAGAAATAAAGCAGCTTTAATCACGGGAGGGGCAACAGGGATCGGGAAAAGAACAGCGAATATGCTTGCCGCTAAAGGCATCGATCTGGTGATCAATTACCGTAGCAGTCAAGAGGAAGCTGTTTCATTGTGCGGGGAACTGACCGAAAAATTCGGCACTAAAAATATTGCTTTGCAGGGAGATATTTCTTTACCGGCGGACTGTGTAAAGATGTCCGAAAAAGCTCTTAATGAATTTCAAATCATCGATATAGTCATACATAATGCCGGTCCTTATGTGCACGAAAGAAAAGAGATGCTGGATTATTCTTTTGAACAATGGAATTACCTTATTAATGGCAACTTAAATGCGGTCTTTTATTTATCCAAGTTGTTTATACCGAAAATGAGGGAAAATGGATGGGGAAGAATTATCACGATAGGCTTTGATCGTGTAGAATCAGCATCTGGGTGGATATACCGTTCTGCATTCGCGGCTGCAAAAACGGGGGCAGCGTCTTTAACGAAATCCATTGCAATTGAAGAGGCCGGTAACGGTATTACCGCAAATATGGTTTGTCCGGGAGATATTATCGGTGAATGGAAGGAAAGAAATATCGAAGAAGCTGCGAAGGTTCATGATCATGCATCACCAGTCGGAAGGCCGGGTACAGGTGAGGATATTGCCCGTGTAATCAGTTTTTTGACCGATGAAAAATCCGATTTTATTACAGGAAGCATAATCCCGGTTACTGGCGGAAAAGACGTCCTGGGGAAAATTTATCAGGAATGAAAGCGAAAGGCAGAAGAACCGTATTCTTCTGCCTTTTTATCGCAGTCTAACGG
>NZ_NJQY01000009.1:254972-297401 GCF_010628845.1 Bacillus sp. 22-7
GCGACTAACAATCAGTGGGGGATAAGGAAAATCCCCACTGATTGAAGTTTCACTTTATATTTACTTCGCTTCCATATATGCAGGGTATTTTCTATTTTGCAGATAGATCAGCCGGCTTGTTAAAGTAATGGCGCCAGCTGCAAGTCCTGTAATTAAACCAATCCAATAACCATAGGCTCCCCAATCTGTATGATTGGCCAGGTAATAGCCAAACGGCAGCCCGATGATCCAATAAGAAATAAGCGACATAATAAAGGTGACATTCACGTCCTTATATCCGCGCAGCGCTCCCTGGACGGGTGCCTGAATGGCATCTGAAAGCTGAAAGAACATGGCATAAATTAAAAAAGCGGCTGTTAATTGTAATACATGGTCGTCTTTTGTATAAATCGATGCCACTTCTTTTGGGAAAGCCAAAAGAACAGCTGCACAAACTAATGCCATAAATACAGCAATACCGACACCGATCCAGCTGTACTCTTTAGCATCCCTGAATCTCTTAGCCCCCGCTTCAAAGCCCACAACGATTGTTAATGCCATTGAAATGCTTAGGGGGATCATATAAAGAAGTGATGCGAAATTGAGGGCAATCTGATGAGCTGCGATTACGGCTGTTTCAAATGTGCTCATTAATAAAGTAACTGCTGAAAAGATGCTGGTTTCGAAAAAAATCGATAAGCCGATTGGAATTCCGATAAGAAGGATTTCTTTCCATTTGCCGATAGAAACAGCATGCATTCTTCTGAAAATTCCATAGTTCGAGAACGGGGAATTTTTATGAATAATAATAATCGAAATAACCATGATCAGCCAGTAAGTAATAGATGAGGCATAGCCTGCACCTGCTCCGCCGAGTTCCGGAAAACCCAATTTGCCATATATAAGTATATAATTAAAAAAAGCATTGATTGGCAGTGTTAGAAGGGTGATAATCATACTGACTCTGGTCTTTCCAAGAGCATCAATAAACGACCTTAATACATTGTAGACAAACAGGGGAATCAATCCTGTGCTTAGGGCTGCAAGGTAGTTGAAAGCTGTATCCTCGACCCTGTTCTCGAGATTCATTCCACTTAAGATTGGATTTAAGGAAAGTGCTCCTCCGCCAAAAACAATGACGGCCATAATGATGGACAGATAAACACCCTGAATAACAGAAAAAGCAACTTCCTCACGCTGTTCCCCTGCTCCCACGAGGTGGGACACAATCGGGGTAACAGCTAGGAGTATTCCGCTGAGCCCGGTGAATACAGGAACCCATAGAGAAGATCCAATCGCTACACCTGCCAGGTCCTGTGAATCATAGCGGCCGGTCATTAAAGTATCAATAAATGTCATAGAGTACATCGCCAGCTGGGTTACCAGTATTGGAACTAAAATAACCAGCAGCTGATGCAGTTTTTGTTTTTTGCTGTATGTCTGATTCATGAATCTTTCCTCTTTCTATAATTTGACTAGAGAATTATATCATACTAAAGAGAAGCCGGCCCCAAGCGGGTCTGTTATTCAGTATAGTAATTTGCTGATAAATGTTTCAATTATGTGAACTTTTGCATAACGGGAATAAAAATCCTTCAATCGGCGAGTATAAATAGTAAACAGCCATTTCCAAAAAATAGCTTGAGGGAGGCAGAAAGATGAGCTTCAATATAAATAGGATTAATCCCAATCAGACACAAGTTTCATTTGTGGACGGGCGTTTTGAGACTCTTACCAATGAAGAGCTGGATGAATTGCTGTCCCATTACGGAATAAGAGAAAAAACAGATGAATCGGAAACCAATATTATTAATTGAAAAAAATAAAAAGCACTTGCTCTATGCAAGTGCTTAGCGTTTTTGTACTTCGAGAGCTGCTTTTCTTTAAGCCTCCAATAATTGGGACGATTCTTGGACTGCTGCTCCATGACGCATTACATGAAGAGTATATAAATCTTTTGGGATCTCAAATAGATTGTAAATATCACCATTTGCATTCAACTGATCATATACAGACTTTCTCGTTTCATTTGCAAGAATGACATAAGGCAGCTTTTCTGCAGCTTTTTGCGAGCGGATATTTTCCTTGCGGATCCTCATAAAAATGGTTTCAATGCCTGTTTCAAAAAAGAGCTCTTCAAAGAAAGCATCTTTTGCTAATTTGTTATACCCCTTGCCATGATAAGGTTTGCCAAGCCATGTGCCGAGAAAGCCGGCATTGTCCTGGATGTCATACAAATTAATCGTCCCAATCGGAGCGCCCCATTCATCAAGAATTGTGCGTGAAATCAATTCACCGCGCTCTTCAGATTCGATTGTCTGCTTTGTAATAAATATAAACTCATCATAACAATTGGCTTTTTGGCGAACAAAAGGGAAGACATCAGGGTGCGTCATTAAATCAAATAAAGCATGGCAGTCGTGAAGATCACGTTTCTTGAGCATAGGTTATCCCTCCAATTGAGGGCAGTCCTACTCCATGCCAAATAGAGCCTTCGGTCCACCCTCGAAATTTTTTATTATGCTGCTAAAAAATTTCGGGGTGGGAATCGAACCCACTAGAACCAGATAACTGGTGGCGCACCATTTGCCTTCCCTATTACTATCGTTTCCGATATTTGATTGTCTGTCATGTAGGAAGCAAAATTACACTTCACTTTAGGTATAATACTAAAAAAATTTCAAAAAGGAAATAGGTTTTTTGATTATTTTTTTTGCGATTTTATGTCAAATATCACCAGCAATATTCGACACCCTTCTAAGACTCCCTAAACACAAAATCTCCGCCTATCATTGTCCATTTTGGCTTGGAAAGAAAGTGAAATGGATGATGATTCCATAGAACTAAATCAGCATCTTTTCCTTCCTCGATGCTTCCAAGCTGATGATCGATTCTGAGGTTTCTTGCCGGTAAAATGGTGATTCCTTCTAAGGCTTTTTGCTCGGAAAGGCCTTCCCGGACTGCAATAGCTGCACACATATTCAAATATTGCACAGGTGTGTATGGATGATCTGTAGTGATGGAGACTTCCACTCCATGCGCTGTCAGCTGCTGATACGTTTTCCAGGTTTTATTTTTCAGTTCCACTTTCGATCTTCTTGTTAGAGTAGGCCCCACTGATACCTTTAAATTTAAGCCTTCCAATTCGCCTGCAATTAGATGGCCTTCTGTGCAATGTTCGATTCGAAGATCGAGATTGAATTCCTCTGCAAAGCGGATGGCAGAAATAATATCATCTGCCCTGTGTGCATGTATTCTGACGGGAATTTCTCTTTTGAGCGCCCTGACAAGCGGTGCAAATCTTAGAGAGTCGGGATTATCGCACTGTAAAGCCTCATAAAAAGCTTCCCTCAGCATTCCCATAATCCCCATTCTTGTTATGGAATCCTTGTTGCCATGACTATGAATCCGTTTTGGATTTTCACCAAGGGCAATTTTAAGGCCGGCTGTTTCCTGGATAATCATCTTGCTGATGTTTTTCCCGGATGTCTTAATAACTGAGGTTGTTCCTCCAATTACATTGGCGCTTCCCGGCATGATGTGGGCAGTTGTTATGCCATATTTCACGGCATCAGAAAAGGCGGGATCAAGAGGGTATACACCATCCATCGCTCTAATATGCGGGCTTAAGGGTTCAATTGTTTCGTTGGCATCATTGCCTGCCCATCCGGTGCCTTCATCATAAAGACCCAGATGAGTATGGACATCTATGAAGCCCGGAAGAAGGTGGTGGCTATGGCAGTCTATAATTTTTACATTAGAATCAGACTTTAAGTTCTTGCCCATCTTTAGTATTTTTCCGTTTTCTACTATTACATCCCCATGGAAGGTGGGGGAAGTCACAGGATATATGACTGCATTTTTTAATAAAATTTTCATCTTTTATCGTCCTTTGATCCTAAGTATTTGCTTTATTTTACAAAAATGATTAGAAAGTGTGAAGAATTTTCTCAACATCACTAGCTCAAATAAAAAAAGTGTAAAATTGGAATTCTACACTTTTGGTAAATTTGCTATGTTAACTTTTCCTCTTCATATAAAACAAATAAATAGCGCCGGAGACCAAAGCAATAACTATGATCGGCAAGATAAATGGTTTTGCATATTCTTTGATGTCTCTCCAGTGATCACCAAGCTCCATCCCCAATAATAGAAAGAGAACCGTCCAAGGCACCATAGCTGCTAGTGTGTAAACAGTAAAGACCGATAAAGGCATCTTAGCAATTCCGGCTGGGATTGAAATGGCATGCCGTATTACAGGTATAAATCTGGCCGTAAAAATTACTCCAGTCCCATACTTTTCGAACCATTTCTCTGATGCATCCAAATGCTTTTTTTGAATCAGAAGATATTTTCCATATTTGTCAAGAACAGGCCTTCCTCCATATGCGCCCAGCCAGTAAAGAAACAGCTGGGCAAGTGTTCCGCCTGCAATCCCTGCAAGGAGGGCTCCTATAAAATGGATTTTTCCGGTGCTGACTAAAAAGCCGCCATAGCTCAGGACAATTTCGCTTGGGATCACTTCAACCATTAACCCAAGTGCAATGCCGACATAACCCAGCTGGGAGAGTAATTCAAAAATGCCGGCAATTATCTCTTCCATTCTGATACCTCCCCATCTGAAAATTAAAAAGTCCCGGTCATTTGAAGGAATATAATGATGAACCCTAATATCCAAACGTATACAGCAAATATCTTCAGGGATTTTCTTTTTAGAAAATTAATCATCCACACGACTGCTGCATAACCGAAAATCGCTGATGACAATGTCGCCATTAACATGCTGCCAAGGGTTATGGCTTCTGTGTGACCGGACATCAATTCGCCAAATTGCATGACAATGCCGCCAGCGATGGCAGGTATGGATAACAGGAATGAAAAATAGGCAGCTGTTTCCCTGTCAAGCTTCCTGAAGAGGCCTGCTGCAATGGTTAAGCCGGATCTTGAAACTGCCGGAAAAATGGCAGCAGCCTGAAAGGTGCCGATAAACAAGGCATCTCCGTACGTGATGCTGTCCATTTTTTTTGCGCCTTTCTTAACACCATCAGCAATCCAGAGTATGAACCCGGTAAATAGAAATTCCCAGCCGATTGTAACACCGGATTTAGAAATTGAATCGAACATGTCACTCAGCAGGAGTCCCACGATTACGGCCGGAATCGTCCCGACTATCAGAAGCATCGATAGCTTGCCGAAGGGCTTCTTAATAATTTGAAGCAATTCATTTTTGTATACGACAAGGACTGCCAGTAAAGTTCCTATGTGCAGCATTGTATCAAGGAAGAGGCCTGCTTCATCAAGGCCAAATAGATGTCTCCCCAAATATAAATGTCCAGTACTGGAAATAGGCAGGAACTCGGTAAGCCCCTGGATGATTCCCAGAATGAAAGCCTCAAGTTTTGACATCATCTGTATATCACCTTCCTAGGCGGTTTAAGAATAGGCAAAGGTATATGCGCAATGCCTGTCTTTAACATGTGTATTCGAGTTGTCCCAATCGAGAACTGGAAATTAAGGCTGCAGAGGGGATATAAAAAAATATAAAAATACATGAAACCTTTTACAGTGAATATCGTAAATAATATAAAAGAAACATCATTTATATTTGAGGTTAGCTTAGGAGGAAACAGGATGAATGATTATAAAATGCCTTCCAATGATGAAAGGCTTATAGCAGCAGCAATCTATGTAACCAGCTTTTTTACTGTTTTTGTCGGACCGCTGATCATTTGGCTATTGAAAAAGAATGACTCGGAGTTTGTAGATTACCATGGAAAGGAATATTTAAATTTTTTAATTTCCTATTCGATCTACAGCGCAATAAGCGTAGTGCTAATGATCATATTAATTGGGGTCATTACGATTTGGATCGTGGGAATCCTTGCTTTTATCTTTACAATAGTAGCTGCTGTCAAAGCATATGAAGGCAAGGAATACAGAATACCTTTAGTTTTCAGGATTTTAAAATGATGAACACAGTCCAGGGCTAGTTGCCACTGGGCTTTTTTAAATGGATAATTAACTCTGCAGAGCTTTTAGTTATAAAGTACATGGGGTGAAGTAATGACTAGACTCGATAACAAACAAAGGATGCTCAAGCTTATGGAAATTTTGAGAGAGCAGACCGATGAAGAAAATGAATATACACTGGACGATATAACTGAATGCTTTAAAAAGGAATATGGACCGGATGTGAAATTAAACAAAAATTCATTGAGAGACGATATTGAACATCTGATTGAAGCAAAATTTGATATTACCATTAACCAGGAAAAAGAGGGAATGCCAAAGTTCTACAGCCATCAATACCGTCTATTCGAGCTTTATGAATTGCGCATGCTGATTGATGCTGTTGCTTCTGCACGCTTCATCACCAAAGATGAGACTAAACAGCTGATACGGAAAATTAAAAAGCTGACAAGCATTCATCATGCCAAAAAGCTGCATAATGAAATTTTGATCGATTCCTCTGTGAAAAGTGAAAGTAAACTGGTTCGGCTGGCTATCAATGATTTGCATGAAGCCATCTCCGAGAGGAAAATCGTCACATTTCAATACGGAAGATATAATCTCAATAAGGAATTTGTATTAAGCCACAATGGAGGGCAATACAGGGTCAAGCCGCTGGCGCTCACATGGGTAAATGACTTTTATTATTTAATAGCCTACTATTTTGCGAAAGAAGAAATCCGCCATTATCGGATTGACCGTCTCCGAAATGTTAACATAACGGAAGAACAATTCGCATATGAACCCTTTGATGTATCCAAGTATGTGAGTTCAACCTTTCATATGTATGCCGGATCTGAAGAGTGGATAAAAATTCGATTTCACAACGATTTGATCAACGTGATAATTGATAAATTTGGACGGGATGCAGACATAAGAAAACTGGATGAGAACCATTTCGTTTTATCAGCAAAAGCTATTGTGAGTGATGGACTTGTCAAATGGCTCCTCAACTGGGGTAATCAGGCCAAAGTGCTTTCACCATCCTCACTCATTGATCAGGTAACAAACGAAATTAAAAATATGATGGCTGTGTATGAAAAAGAAATGGATTAACCTTAGCAATTAAACTTATAGACACTCCAATATTGGGGTGTCTTTTCATTAGAAAAATAGTTGAAATCCCTTTGAACGATTTTTGTACTTAAACGTCATATGAATGACAGTACAATAAGGGAGGACATCGAAATGGGAATTTTAGAAAGCATTAACTGGGCTATTATTGCACCTATTGTCATCATTCAGCTAATATTAATGGCTGTAGCCATTATTGATCTCATAAAAATAGAAAAAGCAAATGGTCCGAAATGGATGTGGGCTCTCGTCATTATATTTATTAATCTGCTAGGGCCTATCATTTACTTTATTTTCGGAAGGAGAAGCTGAATATGCCGGTTGTAAGCATAACAAATCTTAAAAAGCAGTTTAAGGATCAAGAGGTCATAAAAGGTCTGGATTTTCAATTATCTGAAGGAAAATGTATTGCTTTGCTGGGAGCAAATGGAGCAGGGAAAACAACTACACTTAAGATGCTTGCCGGCCTGGTGAAGCCAGATTCCGGCACAATCGTGTATGAAGGGGGAGAAAAAGCGGATTTCCGAAGATTAATAGGCTATCTTCCTCAATTTCCTGTTTTTTATGAATGGATGACAGGCAGGGAATTTCTTGAATACGCAGGGCAGCTTGCAGGACTTCCCAAAGCAGAAGCAAAAGACAGAGCAGCGGAGCTTCTTGAACTTACAGGCATAGCTGATGCAAAGAATCGCCGTATAGGAAAATATTCAGGAGGCATGAAGCAGCGGCTAGGCATCGCTCAGGCTATAATCCATCGTCCGAAGCTCGTCATGCTTGATGAACCAGTTTCTGCCCTTGATCCCTTTGGACGCAGAGAAGTGCTGGAAATGATGGATAAGCTGAAAAAAGAAACTGCCATCCTGTTTTCAACACATATCTTAAATGATGCCGAAGAAATCTGTGATGAAATACTATTTCTCCATAATGGTGAACTGGTTGAGTCTGGAACAATGGCAGACCTGAGAGCTAAACATCAGAAGGCAAAGATTGACTTAGCTTTTAAGCAGAATACTCCGCAATTTGCCGAAGAATTATCTCTGCTTCAGCCTGTTTCTTCAATGAAATTGGATGGAGATAGTGCAAGCTTTTTGGTGAAGGATATTGAGGATGCCAGGAATTTATTTCTAACTGAAATTGCGAAACGGAACTGGCCGCTGGTTAAGTTTGAAATCAGCAGAACAAGCCTGGAGGATGTCTTCATGAAGGTGGTGCGAAAATGAACCAATGGTTAACTTTATTTAAAAAAGAAATGCTTGAAATGGCCAGAAATTACAAATGGATCTGGGTGCCTCTTACTTTTATTTTGATAGCTGTAAAAGAGCCGCTGACATTATATTATATGCCTCAGATTATTGATTCTTTAGGCGGTCTTCCGGAAGGGGCAGTCATCGAGCTTCCTGTTCCTTCTGCAGGTGAAGCAATCGCTGCAAGTCTTAGCCAGTTCAATACGTTTGGTGTGCTTATTATTGTATTAATTACAATGGGGATTATTGCTGGTGAAAGGAAAAGCGGTGTTGCGGGACTAATCCTCGTAAAACCCGTATCGTACGCCGGGTTTGTAACAGCTAAGTGGACCAGTTTGATGGTGCTCATATGGTTATCATATTTTCTAGGTTACTTCCTCTCCTGGTACTATGTGGGTATATTATTTGAATTTATTCCTTTTGCGGATTTTCTTCAATCCTTCTTTGTTTATGGTATCTGGCTTACCCTTATAATCACTATAGTCATCCTCTTCAATACTTTTATAAAATCGCCTGGGGCAGTTGGATTTATATCAATTGGCATTATAGTCATAGCAACTCTATTGAGCACTTCGCTTTCTCATCTGCTGGAGTGGAGTCCGGCCCTTTTGTCTGCTTATACGAATGCTTTTATCATGGGCGGTAATTTCCCTGATGAATTATTGCCGAGTATTATTATTTCTGTGATTGCCATTACGATTTCCATGATTGCATCAATTGCAATTTTTAAACGAAGGGAACTTGCCTGATTTCAAGCAAGTTCCTTCCTTTTGGGCATATTTGTATATCGGAGGGTGCTATTTTGGTAGTATGGCTTTAAAAGATAGAAAGGAAGATGAAAGGTGATCAGTGAAACGGGTCTGGTGCTTGAAGGCGGAGGAATGCGTGGAGTGTATACAGCCGGTGTTCTAGAATATTTTCTTGAACAGGACCTCAGCTTTCCTTATGTTATTGGTGTTTCTGCAGGGGCATGCAATGCCGCTTCTTATTTGTCCAAACAGAAGGGCAGAAACAGAATTGTAAACGTGGATTATGTAACAGATCCGCGATATATCTCATGGCGCAATTTCTTTAAATCGCGTCAGTTTTTCGGGATGGATTTTATTTTTGATGAAATACCGAATAAGCTGGTCCCGTATCACTACGAAGAGTTTTATAAAAACCAGTCTGAATTTGTAATTGGAACAACAGATTGCCATACAGGAAAGCCTGTTTATTTCAATAGAAAAGACTATGGGAAAGATATGCTGAAGGTTTTAAAAGCATCCAGTTCCCTGCCTTTTATTGCACCTGAGGTCGATTTTAATAAAAGGGTCCTCCTTGATGGAGGAATCAGCGATCCTATACCAATCAAAAAAGCACAGCAGGATGGATTCAAAAAAAATATAGTAATCCTGACAAGAAACCGGGGTTATTCCAAAAAGCCGTCTAAATTTGCTTTTATGGTAAAAAGGAAATATCCGCATTATACCGGGCTGCAAAAAGCATTGGCAGAACGGTACCTGACCTATAACGAGACCCTTCGCTATGTAGAGCAGGAAGAAAAGAAGGGGACAGTTCTTGTCGTCCAGCCGCAGGAGCCGTTAACAGTGGGACGGATGGAACGGAATCCTCAAAAATTGGATAAGTTATATCTCCAGGGATATAATGATGCCAGAAAATCATTTGAAAGAATTAATCAATTCTAACCGTATCTATCAGGATGCGGTTTATTTTTATTAGGATAAAACTCATATCTTTTCGACATTAAGGATTGGAAAGAAAAAAAGATTTTGTTGAAAATAAGGCTAATATACCTGTGGTTGTTTAAATCTATGGATTTAAATGTAAAAAATATGAGTTTTAAGTTGTGGATTTTGGTTTTGGGACAGAGGGGTATGTCGAATAAGAAAGATTGCCGGCATCTTTATTTCGAATATAATGAAAATTAGAAAATATAAGGGGGTCAATATACAAAATGAATATGAAAAAGGGCATCGTAACGGGTGCATTAAGTTTGGCATTATGTGCCTCAGCTGTTTTTGCGGGTTCTGCCGGCGTTGGACAAGCCCAAACGGCTGAAAAGAACTATTTAGTCGTTTTTAAAGATGAGGCAAATCTGCCTGCAGGGTATGCAGATTTAGTGAAAAAGGCTGGAGGGCAAGTAGAGAATAAGCTGAACAAATTAGGAGCTGTTGAAGTTTCTTCAGCTAATCCTAACTTTCTTAATGAAATCAGAAAGTCTTCCCTTGTATCGGCAGCCGGCACTGAAAATCTCATTTATCCCGAAGCTCCTGCAGTGGAAGCAGATCTTCCATTAGATGGTGCGGATTTATATAACAGTCTGCAATGGGACATCAAACAAGTAACAAATGATGGGGCATCATGGAATCTGCCAGGAGGAACTGGAAAGGCCGCTGATGGCAAAGATATTGTTGTTGGGGTAATCGATACAGGTATCGACTATAATCACCCGGATCTAAAGGGAAATTACGCATATGGTAAATCATTTGTTCCCGGTTATCCAGATCCAATGGATCAAAACAGCCATGGAACACATGTTGCGGGATCCATTGCAGCAAAAGGAAGAACGATGGGGGTTGGACCAGACTTGAAGGTAGCGGCTTACCGTGTATTCGGTCCTGAAGGCGGAGCAGCTACTTCCCATATTGCCGAAGCTTTAATGACAGCTGCTGATGATAATGTTGATGTTGTTAATATGTCTCTTGGCGGATATGACTGGTTCCAGAATCCTGAGTACGCAACAAAGGATATTGTAGCAGACGTGCAAATGTTTAACAGAGCCATCAAATATGCGATTCAAAAAGGTGTTACTGTAGTTGGCTCAGCAGGCAATAATGCAGTTGATTTAAAAAGTCCGGGGCAGCTGTCAGGTTCAGATAATGGTGCCACACACAGAAGTCCAAGCAGTCAACTGATGATTAGGGTGTCTGCGGGAGGAGCTTTAAAGAATCTTGCCTTTTATTCCAATTATGGTGTTGGCAAAATTGATGTTATGGCTCCAGGTGGAGACTTGGGACCAAACTATGATCCAAATACTGGAGCGGGCAGGGATAATACTTACTTGGCATTAGCAACAATCCCTGGCGGAGGCTATGGCTATAAGGGAGGAACTTCAATGGCTGCTCCGAAAGTAGCGGCACTTGCAGGTGTGATCATTGCAAAACATGGTAAAGACAACATCTCTCCCGCACAAGTTAAGCATATCATTCAAACTTCATCTGAAGATATCTTTAAACCTGGGTATGACGAGCAATCTGGCCACGGGCTAATAAATGCAGTTAATGCGCTAAAATAATCCTATTAATCAGGCTGGCGGAAACTTTCCGTCAGCTTATTTTTATAAGTGAATTTTGCAAAATAAAAAGAGCTCCTGCTAATAAAGTACTCTTAAAATTCATTTTTATTGGACCTGATTAATAGAATATAGAGAGAATAAAAATAGCAGGGGAGACTTACTGATGAATATCCAGCACTATTACCTGAAAACAGCTGACATCTCTTTGAATGCAAGCCTAACTGCACTTATGCCGCCATTTTTCTTCCTATTGATATTCTTTAACAAATTTCCAGGGAATTTCATTATTATCTTGTTCCCTTTTATTATTTATAGCTTTTTGTGTCATCAAATGTATCTTCTGAATAAACAAAGGGCAGCCGAGGCAGCGGCAAGTAACTTTTATTCTATTGGACAAGCCCCTCTGCCTTTTTTGCAGCAGTCAAGAGTGTTGATCGCTTTTCTGCCGGCCCCTTCTCTCAGAATGGTTATTTTTGATCCCGAAGGAAGGGTGATAGGTGAAATAAGAGATATGAAAATGCGGAAGCTTCGCTGGTTCCTGCCTTATTTTATCGACCGATTCTTTCCAAAAAGGCTGGGGATTTATGACTATACTGATAATCATGAGGCATCAATCATCATCCGTAGAAAGGGAATCGAAGTCTTGTCTTCAGATGGTCACTGCAGGGAAATAATCGAATTTAAAAAGGAAGGAAGCACTCTGCTGTTTCAGAATGGAGATATGCAGTATGCCGTTCCTAAAACCTTTTTACACACAGATCTGCAGGTACTAGATGATCAATCGAATAGAATTGCCCGTTTTCGCAAAGGGTGGATGCCATTTGAGTGGGGTAAGCGCTTTAAGGATCCAAACACACCTGTCCTTTCTTTTAATATTAGTCTGGATGCAAAAGAAAAGCGCAGAATTTATGCCATTTTTGCGGCTCTGTTTCTTTATCGCAATCATTAAAACCATGTGCACATTTATAGATTCTGGATTCCCCATATAGTATGATAAATTCAGTTTAAGTATAGGGAATTCAGTATAGAGGTGTTGGAATGAAAAAGTTTTTACTGGCAGCTGCTGTTATTGTCCTTTTGCTGTTCATTGTTGACAAGACCATTCTTAAGGAAAAGGGAGTAGTAGAGCAAGCTGGACAAATGCAAAAATACGATAAAATTGAAGATCCTGAGGATTTGCCTATTGGTCTGGAGAAAGGCAGCCTTGCTCCAGATTTTGAACTGACAGATATGGAAGGGAATCCGGTGAAACTCAGTGACTACAGGGGCAAAGCTGTGCTTCTGAATTTTTGGGCAAGCTGGTGTCCTCCATGCCGCGCGGAAATGCCGCATATGGAGAAGCTTTATAAAAAGTACAAAGATAAAAAATTCGATATTCTTGCCGTAAATCTCACAAACACTGAAAAGAATAACGGAGACGCTGAGAAGTTCGTGAAAGAGCTGGGTCTGACTTTTAAAATCCCTATGGATGTAAAAGGCACTGTTGGTGCGGATTATAATATTATGGCCTATCCTACAAGCTATTTTATTGACTCTGATGGAGTTATTAGAGAAAAAGTTTTGGGAGCCTTAAATGAAGAATATATGGAGAAGGAAATCAAAAAGCTTCCATAAACAAACCGGAGAGCCATATTAGCTCTCCGGTTTTATATCTGCAATCATATCCTGGTGAAGTCGATTAACGATTACCCTTTTTCTGTATAGCATTATGCCGGCTTCTGCAATATCATTAACGGCAGAGCGATTTATGAATGCCCCAAAAAGCAATCCGGCAATAGGGATCATTTGGAAAAGTTTTTTCCACCCTATTTGGTCCCTGTACGAAAACACAACCTCTCTCCAGCCTTGAAGCTCAGAAACGACTTCCCTTTTTGGTCCTTCTTCTTTAGCGCCAAACATGGTAAGCTGCTGCAGAATAGCTTTTTTTCCAACAATATCACTGGAGACAAATTGAAGGATTTTGACGATGAACATTCTTTCATTTTTATCTGCAGGATCGAAGCCATAGCAAATCGCAATATCCTGCAGTGTTTTTAATTGAATGCCGAGGAGAAGGGGGATATCAATGGTCAGGGTGAAAATCCCTCCGACTCCAGTTCCCGCACCCTGCAATGCAGCGGTTCTTTTTCTGTTTGAGGTTAGCTTTTCCGCGGCTGCATCCATCTTTACTATGGGCAGGGCTTCTACATCCTGCAAGGTATGGATATTCTGTCCAGGATAATAATTCTTTAACGCTGCTGCCGAACTTAAATATCTTCCTCCTGATTGAATATACGTGCCAAGTTCATCAAGAATCACTCCAACCTTTTTTTGTATGAACTCCGGTGTGAATCTATCAATAAGTTTGAAAGGAAGCCTCCCGAGCTTCTCCCAAAACCACAAATCACCTTGGTCTTTTTCCCATTCTTCGCATTTCTTTAATTCTTTTATCAGCTGTTCTTTCGGTTCAATCATTAGTATCGCCCCTTCATTCCTTCTTCTATATTTTAACTATACGGCTGGTTAAAGCAAAAGTTTCACTTCTTTCACAACCAATTCTCTTTGTATATTCCGGCTATTCATGGTAAGATTCTTATAATAGAATAGGATTTCCTTCGGGGCAGGGTGAAATTCCCAACCGGCGGTGATGAGGGTACGCCCTCTTAGTCCGTGACCCGGTTTTATTAGCAGAGATAGGTGCTTAATAATAGCGGTGGATTTGGTGAAATTCCAAAGCCGACAGTGAAAGTCTGGATGGGAGAAGGAATGAGTATAGTAACGCGTTCAAAATTTCTTTTTTTAAACGCTTATTTCGTCATGTGTTTTTGCCCCGTTTCACCTAGCTGGTGTACGGGGTTTTGCCGTTTCATACTTAATTTGGAGAAATTGTAAGGAAGGAGGATTCACATAATTTGAATCACCAGGAATATATGAAGTTAGCCATCAGTCTGGCAGCGGCAGCCAAAGGACAAACAAGTCCTAATCCGCAGGTGGGTGCGGTTGTTGTTAAAAATGGTGAAATTCTGGGGATGGGTGCTCACCTGAAGGCGGGAACTCCCCATGCAGAAGTCCATGCGATTGCTGCGGCTGGCGATAAGGTTAAAGGGGCTGATATTTATGTCACTCTTGAACCGTGCAGCCATTTTGGCAGGACTCCACCATGCGCAGACTTAATTATTAATTCAGGGATTAATAGGGTTTTTATTGCTTCTGCCGATCCAAATCCTCTGGTTTCAGGCAAAGGGATCGAAAGGATGCAGGATGCCGGTATTGACGTGGTGACCGGTCTGTTGAAAAAGGAAGCAGATGCCCTAAACGAACCATTTTTCCATTTTATAAAAACAAAGACACCATACGTAACCATTAAAGCAGCTTCATCGTTTGATGGGAAAACAGCTGCAAAAACCGGTGACAGCAAATGGATTACCTCTCCAGAATCCAGGCAGGATGTACACCGTCTACGGCATGAACATGACGCAATACTTACAGGTGTAAATACAATCATTCACGATAATCCCCTTTTAACCGCCAGGCTGCCCCAAGGCGGAAAAAATCCCATTCGAATTGTTTTAGATACAAATCTCAGAATTCCGGCTGACGCAAATGTCATCCGAGATCAGTCTGTTAAGACCATCATCTTTACCGGCTGCGAAATAGATTCGACAAAAGCAGAGGAAATAAGGAAGTATAATGCAGAAGTTTTTTCTTTTCCTTCTAATGAGGTGCCGATTAAAGAAGTATTAAAAAACTTAGGTGAAAGAAACATCATGACTTTATTTGTTGAAGGCGGGTCTGAGATCCATGCTTCATTTATTAAAGAAGGTTTCTTTCAGCAGATGATCCTCTATATGGCTCCTAAAATTATTGGAGGCAATAAGGCGATTCCATTTATTGGCGGGGATGGTGCCGACTATGTACAAGACTCCCCTGTACTGGAATTCACAGAAATCAAAAGGATTGGCGGAGACCTTAGAATTACCGCAAAACCGCTGAGGGAGGCCAGGCAATAATGTTTACAGGAATTATTGAGGAGCTTGGAACAGTAAAAAAAGTAGTTCAGCAAGGCAAGGCAATGAAACTGACGATACAGGCCTCCGAAGTATTATCAGATGTTCAATTGGGGGACAGCATTTCGGTTAATGGCGTGTGTCTTACGGTTACGGATTTTGCAAAAAATGAATTTTCAGCAGATGTCATGCCCGAAACATTCAAAAGCACTTCGCTTTCTGCCATTAAAGAACGAACTAAAGTCAATTTGGAGAGGGCGATGTCGGCAAATGGCCGTTTTGGCGGGCACTTTGTGACAGGGCATGTGGATGGTACAGGTCAAATCATCAAAAAGGCAGCGAGTGAGAATGCTATTTATATACAAATATCTGTGCCGCCTGCCTTAAGCCATTTGCTTATCATGAAAGGCTCTATTGCAGTAGATGGGATTTCCCTTACTGTATTCGGCAATGAAGACAATACCGTTACCGTCTCGATCATTCCACATACAGCGAGTGAAACGGTACTGGGCTTCAAAACTGTTGGAGACATTGTTAATCTCGAATTCGATATGCTTGCCAAGTATCTATATTCCTTCATGAACAGGCGGCAGGAGACCACACCGCCTAAAGAAGGAATATCAGAAGGATTCCTTAAGGAAAACGGCTTCTTATAATTAGCAAAAGGAGGGGCAATAAACCATGTTTAGTGAAATACATGAGGCATTGGAAGATTTAAAAGCGGGGAAAGTCATCATTGTCTGTGATGATGAAGACAGGGAAAATGAAGGAGATTTCCTGGCAATCGCGGAATATGCTAAACCGGACACCATCAACTTTATGGCCAAAGAAGGCAGAGGCCTGATCTGTACACCTATAACTGAGGAGCTGGCTGAAAAGCTGGAACTGAATCCGATGGTAGAGGTGAACACTGACAGCCATGGAACAGCTTTCACAGTCAGTATTGACCATGTGAAAACCACTACAGGCATCAGTGCCTTTGAGCGTGCTTTCACGATAAAGGAAATGCTCGAGAGTGATGCTAAGCCTTCAGACTTTTCCCGTCCGGGACACGTTTTTCCGCTCGTTGCGAAAAAAGGAGCAGTCCTTAGAAGGGCAGGACATACAGAAGCTGCGGTAGATCTTGCTCGCCTTGCCGGTGCTGTACCAGCCGGGGTTATCTGTGAAATCATGAAAGATGATGGAACAATGGCGCGTGTGGATGACCTTGAAATAGTAGCGGAAAAGTTCAACTTGAAAATGATTACGATTCAGCAATTGATAGAGTATCGCTTAAAACATGACTCCATTGTAAAAAGGGAAGTGGAGATTCAGCTTCCAACAGAATTTGGAGATTTTAAAGCAGTAGGCTATACAAACACTGTCGATGGAAAAGACCATGTTGCTCTTGTAAAAGGAGAAATTGATGAAAATGAACCCGTATTGCTTCGTGTTCATTCAGAGTGCCTGACCGGAGATGTATTCGGGTCTAACCGCTGTGACTGCGGACCGCAGCTTGAAGCAGCACTGGCACAGATTGAGGCAGAAGGCCGGGGAATTCTTTTATACATGAGACAGGAAGGACGCGGCATCGGCCTGATTAATAAATTGAAAGCCTATAAGCTGCAGGAAGAGGGATATGATACCGTTGAGGCAAATCATAAGCTCGGGTTTAAGGACGATCTTCGCGACTATGGGGTAGGTGCACAAATCCTAAGGGATCTGGGAGTGAAAAAAATGCGCCTTTTAACCAATAATCCCCGCAAGATTGCAGGTTTGGGCGGCTATGGGCTGGAGGTAGCAGAACGGGTTCCTCTTCAAATGCCTGCCAAATCTGAAAATGAGAATTACTTAAAAACAAAGAAAACAAAACTTGGACATTTATTACAATTTTAAGGGAGCGATTTGAGATGAAAAAAGTAATCGAAGGACATTTAGTAGGAACAGGATTAAAAATGGCAATTGTCGTGTCTCGTTTTAATGAATTCATTACGGGCAAGCTTTTAAGCGGAGCGGAAGATGCACTTAAGCGCCATGGAGTGAGTGAAGAAGATGTGACAGTAGTATGGGTTCCTGGAGCATTTGAAATCCCGCTTGCAGCTAAAAAGCTATCCCAATCCGGAAAATTTGATGCAGTTATTACACTTGGCACAGTAATCCGAGGAGCAACTCCGCATTTTGATTATGTCAGCGGCGAAGTGGCAAAAGGGGTCTCATCAACAGCATTGCAAAGCGGTGTCCCAGTTATCTTCGGAGTTCTAACAACTGACACAATTGAACAGGCTATTGAGCGTGCCGGCACTAAAGCTGGAAACAAAGGATGGGAAGCAGCTGTCGGAGCAATTGAAATGGGCAATTTGTATAGACAGTTATCCGATGGTGAATAAGGTATCATTTTTTATTCAGACGGAACGCTTACTACGATCGACTTGATCATATAATTATACAGGTGCAGTTATGCTGACCTGTTTCTATCAAAATCGGCGGGACAATTCTCGCCGGTTTTTTTAGGTATATCTGAACAGACGTCTGACCTTCTATTGGCAGAATGAATTTTTTTTGTTAAAATACTGCTTGTGGCTCACCCGTGTTTACTTCTGCGGGGAGAGCGGGTAGGGAGAGGGCTAATTGAATAGATAGGTAGTATTTATGAATAAGTGGTTTAACCGGCTTTTTCAGCTGAATTCAAATGGAACAACTGTTAAAAGGGAGGTTATGGCTGGGGCAATCGGCTTTTTTACGATTGTTTATATTATCGCAGTTAACTCTCTTATTCTCTCTGAAGCAGGAATACCTTTGGAAGCAGCTATTTTTGCAACCATTATAACCTCGGTGGTCGGCTGTTTGATTATGGGGTTTTGGGCAAATGTACCGATCCTCCTTGTGCCTGGAATGGGAATCAATGCTTTATTCTCCTATACTATGGTCCAGTCCATGGGCTTATCCTGGCAGGAAGCATTGGCTGTAGTGTTCATATCCGGTCTGATCTTTGTTTTCGTGGCTTTTTCGCGATTTGCACAGACATTAAGTGAATCAATTCCACATTCACTTAAAGAAGCGATAACAGTGGGACTGGGGCTTTTCCTGATGCTGATTGGACTTGAAAAAGGCGGAATCGTTGAAAAAGGGACAAACTCCATTATTGCTTTAGGTGAGCTGGGAGACCCGCAAGTGCTTGCAACAATCTTAACGTTCCTGCTGGCCATCATTTTATTCATGCGGAATGTGCCTGGAAACTTTTTAATTACTGTTGTGGCAGGAACACTGATCGCATGGGCTTTTGGGCTGATAGATGTGCAGAAGACTGATGAAAAGTCGTTCGCGCTCTCTGATTATATGGAAGTATTTGGAGCAATGTCATTTGATAACTTGCTTTCCGTCACTTTTTGGATTGCCATTTTTTCTTTGACAATGGTTCTGGTATTTGAAAATATCGGATTAGTCCATGGTCATGTTGGTTTTATTAACAGGCCGGAACAGTTTAAGCGCGCTTTTCAGGCAAATTCTGTTTCAGCATTATTGTCCGGTATTTTTGGGACAAGCCCGACTGTTGCAACGGTTGAAAGTGCAGCAAGTATGGCTGCCGGGGGACGTACAGGATTGACAGCAGTTACAACCGGGATGCTGTTTGTGCTATCCGCATTCTTTATTCCTGTTATTAAGTTGATCCCCAACAGTGCGATTGCCCCTATTCTGATCATTATTGGCGGACTGATGCTTCAAAACATCCGCAATCTTGATTTAAAGGATATGAGCGAAAGCTTTCCGGCTATCTTTATCATTGCGATGATTCCGTTCACTTACAGTATTGCGGACGGCATTGCCATTGGATTTATTCTTTATCCAATCTTAAAGATTTCGATAGGTAAAGCAAAGGAAGTTTCATTTGCTTTATATGTCATAGCTGCTTTGTTTTTATTCAACTTTGTTTTTCATGTGATTAGTTAATATAGATTATGGGATGCCTTTATATCGGGCATCCTTTTTCTTTTTATGGAAATGCTGTTTTCGCAAGGTTTGCTGCTTTATATATATTATTTGCTGAGTTGATTGGAGCGAGCAGCCTGGAGCGGAAATCAACGGACAACATTGATAGCTGAAAAAATATGAAAGATCAGCCTGCGAAAAAAAATTTTAAATGAAAATATAAAAATTTCTATTTATTCAACAAGTTTCGACACGCGTAATAACTAACCTGAGATAAAATAGGACTATAGTATTAGGTGTTTTCGGAGGTATGTCAATGGAAGTGTTTGTAGCTAGACAGCCGATTTTCAACTCAAAGGAAGAAGTATTCGCTTATGAACTTCTGTATAGAAATAATCAGGTGAACGCTTTCCCTGATATAGATGAAGATCAGGCTACAGCTGAAGTTATCATTAATAGTTTTTTAAATATAGGAATCGATCAGCTATCTGAAGGGAAACCATGTTTTATAAATTTTACGGAAAAATTACTGAAGCTAAGGGTGCCTGCTTTTTTTAGGCCCAGGGAGATTGTTGTCGAAATCCTTGAAACGGTAAAGCCGAGCGCAGAACTTGTCAGGATATGCAAGGACTTAAAGGAGCTTGGCTATCAGATAGCGCTGGATGATTATGTATTTAATGAAACCAACCCCTTTGCAAGGCAATTGCTGAAATATGCAGACATCATTAAGGTGGATTTTCTTAACACCCCAAAGGAGATGCGGGAAAAAATAGAATTGCTTGTTAGCCAGCTCAGAATAAAAACAGTAGCTGAAAAGGTTGAGACCAGAGAGGAATACGAGGAAGCCAAAAGCAAGGGGTATGATTATTTTCAGGGTTACTTTTTTGAAAAGCCTGTCATTATGTCTACACATGATGTACCAGCATATTTTCAATCCTATTATGAGATGATCCAAAACCTGTCAAAAGAGGAGCCAAGTCTTGACCGTATAGCCGAATTAATAGAACGTGACATATCACTGTCTTATAAGTTGCTGAGACTAATAAACTCACCGGCTTACCGTCCAAAGCAAAAGATAAATTCAATCCGGCAGGCCATCGTTCTCCTGGGTCTGATAGAACTTGAAAAGTGGATCTATGTACTGGCCGTAAGGGAAAATATCGTTCATCATTCCCAAATGGCAGAAGAGACCATCAGGTTATCAATGAGACGAGCGAAAATGTGTGAGGAAATAGGCAGACTCCAAATCGGAAAAAGCGTTTCGTCAAGCTATTTTATGACTGGAATGTTTTCATTAATGGATTCATTGCTTAATATCCCGATGAAGCAAATTCTTGATGAGCTTCCCCTGCAGGATGATATTTGTGAAGCCCTCCGCGGGGAAAATAATCATCTTAAAGTGATACTCGATCTTGCTGTTGCAGTCGAGAAAGCACAATGGAGCAGAATCAGTGAAATGTGCGAGAAGCTGAATGTTGATGAAAAAACCATTTTTAAGATCTATTCAGAAGCATTAGCCTGGTCCAGTCAGCTGCTAAAGCCTCAAGGTTTGTAGAACTATATTCTCCGAGTCTATATTATATAGAAAACAAATATTGAATAATAAAAGCTTTTATGGCACTCTTATCTATAAGTTGAATTACTATTGATCTGGAGGTATTACATTGAATATTGAACTATTGAAATGTCATGGATCAGGAAATGATTTCTTTATTATAGATGAGATATCCAATACGTATCATTTTACAGAAGAGAATCGTGCGGAGCTAGCCAGAGCTATATGCGACCGCAGCACCGAGCTGGGCTCAGATGGAATTCTTTTCGTACTAAAAAGCGATAAAGCAGATGCCCGGATGCGTGTTTTTAATCCGGATGGATCTGAAGCCTCAATGTGCGGAAATGGGTTAAGATGCGTCGCCCGTTATGTTTGTGAACTTCTTGGGCTGAAAGAAGCTATCATTGAGACCATGAAAGCTGATTTACAGGTGAAAAAGCAAGAAGATATATTTGAGGACATTCCGACTTATCTTGTTGAAATCTCACCTGTTTCATTCGATTTGAAGGATCTTCCTTTAGTTCTTGATAAAGATACTGTAATTAATGAAAAAGTGAGCGGGATTTCAGATGAATTAGCTTTTACAGCCTTAGCAGTCCCTAATCCTCATTTTGTTTCCATTGTGGAGAAAGAGCAAATAGCATCAGACCTGCAAAAAAAGATCAGCGAATATTTGAATGGGCCGAATGAATTCTTTCCTGATGGAGTAAATGTCAGCTTTGTAAAGCCGCTAAAAAAAGGGCAGATTTATGTACGAACATTTGAACGGGGAGTAGGATTTACCAATGCCTGCGGTACTGCCATGTCCGCTTCGACACTTGTCACTTGCATGAATGGGCTTAATAAAATCGAAGAGCCTGTAGAGGTATATAATAATGGCGGAAAGGTGCGCTGTGTAGTCCATGAAGAGAATGGCAGGCAATCCATTGACTTAATTGGAAATGCGAGCTATGTTTACCGCTGTGAAGCAGAGACTGACATGGATAACCCTGCAGAGTTTTCCCTTTCCCCGAAAGAGGAATATACTGGAGAAATTAAGCAGTATGCTAAACTTCAGGAATTTGCTCAGGCAGTACTTAAAGAGTGGTTGTAGGATAAGGCATCAAGGCCTTATCCTTTTTTATTATGTTCCTTTAAAAACTCCAGCACTGGTGAAAACGGCTGAATTTCCTTTGTTTGAAAATAAGTGTTAAAAGGATCGCCATCACTGTTTATTCTTTTAATCATATTGGTTATTTGAAACCTTTCCATAGTGAGCTTTTCGTTAACTTCCTCCCAAAACAGCGGAGCTGCAACAGTCGCCGATTTATTTCCTCTGGGTGAATAAGGGGCTATAATCGTCTTACCTTCTGCATGCTGGATATAGTCCACATAAAGCCGCCCACCCCGGTGTTTCTTCAACCTTTCAATTGTAAAAGAATCCGGGTCTTTGTTTAGGAGATACTGGGCAATGAACTCAGTGAAAAGCCGTGTATCATCAAAGGTATAAGCATTTTCCGGCAAAGGAATATAAACTTGCAGCCCTTTATTGCCTGATGTTTTAACGAAGCTGATTAATTTAAGCTGTTCCAGCACCTCTTTAATATAAACAGCGGCTTTAATGGCGAGAGGAAAAGCCTCCCGGGACGGCGGGTCCAAATCAAAAACGATTTCACTTGGTCCGGAGCTTGCGATCGTTTTGAACGGTATATGATATTCAAAAGCAAGCTGGTTGCCAAGCCACAACAATGTTTTTAGATTATTGCAGACAATATAATCAATACCTTCTGACATTTCCGTTTCGACAAAATCCGGTGCGTAATCCGGGCAATTTTTCTGGTAGAAGGGCTCTGCAAAAATCCCATGCGGATACCGGATAACGGTTAAAAGCCTGTTTTTTAAAAATGGCAGCATATAGGGTGCAACTTCTCTTAAAAAATGAATGTAATCAATCTTTTGAATAGCCGGAGTTTCCCATAATGGTTTTTCCGGATGGGTGATTTCTATTTCTGGAGGCAGGTTTTTCTGCTGCTGTATAAATTGATCATATGTACAGGCATCAGGCTTCAAATCGAAACGAAACTGGTGAAAGTGCGGCTCCCGCATTTGCTCCTCATAGATCTCGAGGTATTTAACATCCACACAGATTGCAGGTTCTACATATATGAATTGGCTGTTTTCATCTGCTTTATTTTCTTTAATTATTTGAAATAAGGCTTGTTTTTCATCAGGCTTCAAGCCAAAAAGAAACTGTCCGATTCCTATGACAGTATCCCCCTGATATACCCCGGCATAAAAGTATCCATTAGATTTTTCATAAGCAGTGATAAAACAGGAAACGTATTTCCAGTTTTTGAATTTCAGCCATAAAGAGGTTCTCTTTCCTTCTTCCCATTTATTCTTCATCTGCTTGGCCACAATTCCTTCACCGTCATGAAGAACGACTTTTTCCCATAGCTCCTTAAAACTGGGGTATGGGGGAACTAATTGAATCAGCCTGGAGTCCTTCTCGTCAGGTTTTAAGGGCAAATCACAGCTTTTAAACAAAGCTTCAAGCTCTGATTTTCTGGCAGAGTACTCTTTATCGGCAATTTTTCTGCCATTTATCATCAGGATGTCAAAAACAAGAAAACGGCAGGGAGCTGTTTTGGCTTTCTCAAGAATCTTTTTCTCAGATCTCATTCTCCCCCTGACCTGAATCGACCCAAAATGAGCTTTATAGGCATTTTCCAGCAAGACTACCTCTCCATCTAATATAAGCGGAAGGTATTGTTCAAATTTATCTTTGTGCTGTTCCAAAAAAGTATTAATCTCCGGGAAAAGATTTAATAAAGGTTTATCGTTTCTGCTTGTCAGTCTGGGTTCCTTGTCCCAGTGCAGGATCCCTCTAAAACCATCATATTTTGCTTCAAACAGCCATTCTTTCTCTTCCGGAACATCGAAAGTTAATGTAGGAAGCATAGGTCTCATACAATTTGGCCTCCTTTACAATCGTCATTATAGTTTTGGCAGTTGCCGCTAAAACTACTCAGTTTCCAATTCTTTTTGCGTATCCCCTTTTTTATTAATACACAAATTATGACTATTACATCAAAATGAATGGGAGTCTGACTATGCATACAATGTGGAAAGGAAGCATCAGTTTTGGGCTGGTGAATATACCAATTAAGCTGCATTCGGCTACAGAAGATAAGGATATCAAGCTGAGAAATCTTCATAAGGAATGTCATTCGCCAATTAAGTATGAGAAAACATGTCCTGTTTGTGAAAAGGAAATTAAGAACGAGGATATTGTAAAAGCTTATGAATACACAAAAGGAAAGTTTGTTGTTTTAGAGGATGAGGATTTAGAAAAGCTTAAACAGGAAAATGAGGATAAAGCTGTAGAAATAATGGACTTTGTAAAAATACAGGAAATTGATCCAATTTACTACAATCGCACCTATTATATGTCTCCAGGGGACGGGGGAGGGAAAGCTTACTCCCTTTTAAGAAAAGCGCTCGAGACGTCTGAAAAAGTAGGTTTGGCAAAAATCATTATCCGCTCCAAAGAACAGCTGGCTGTTGTCCGTGTATATGAAAATACTCTTGTCATGGAGACGATCCATTATCCTGATGAAGTACGCAAGGCTGCGGATGTGCCAAATGTGCCTGCAGAAGACAAAGTGTCAGATAAGGAGATCGATACTGCCATCATGCTGATTGATCAATTAACCACAGAATTTAAACCTGAAAAATATAATGATGACTACCGGACAGCCCTTTTGGAGCTTATAGAAGCAAAACGGACTGGCAAAGATATCGTCACGCCTGTTGAAAAAGAGCCTGTGGCAAATGTTACCGACCTCATGGCTGCCCTTCAGGCATCAATTGATAAAACTAAACCTGCTGATGCGGAAACAAAGAAAAAACCTGCAGCTAAAAAGAAACGTGCTTCAACAAAAACAAAGGCTAAAAAGCAAGCTTGATGAACCGAAACCGAATTTGCTGATGCAGACTCGGTTTTTTACTGGGCGGATTCGTAATTTCGAGGATGCGGCTCACTCTGATCCGAAAAAAAATGTTCCGTTCATGATGTTTTGTGGTAATTCTAACTAAAAAGGATATGAGTGAATGAACTGGAGAAATATAACACGTAAAAACATATTTTACTTAACGCTTGCCGCCTCTATCATAGCCGGATTTTTGCTGCTATTTATCGAAATAGTGGATGAACTGAAGGAAGAGGAGCTAATTCATTTCGATGAGTCTGTGATCAAGTATGTCCAGGCATTTATTTCTCCCCGGCTCACAGAGTTTATGAGTGTAGTTACTTTTTTGGGGTCGGTAAAGTGGCTGGCTTTTTCGGTACTTGCAGCAGCTGTTCTTTTGTTCCTGTTTAAAAAGAGATCACTTGCATGGTTCATGGTTCTTTCATCGGGTCTCGGAGCACTTTTTAACCTGCTCTTAAAATGGATTTTTAAAAGAGAACGTCCGGATATCAGACCTCTGATTGAAGAGCAGGGATTCAGTTTTCCGAGCGGACATTCAATGGGATCTTTTATTTTTTATGGCTCACTTGCCTATATGATCATTCATCTGGCAAAAAGAAAGCGCTGGAAGGCTGCATGGACATTGATGCTGAGCAGCTTTATCATAATGATTGGATTAAGCCGCATTTATTTAGGTGTTCATTTTCCAAGTGATGTAATAGCCGGTTTTGCAGCCGGGGGTGTCTGGCTGACCATCATGATTATTGGATTCCGCTATTATGAGTACCGTAAAGATTTATAAATGGGTATTGAGAAATACACACATTCTTAATAACATAGGAGAATAACAGAAATAGGAGTGGAACGAATGAATCAAAAAATTTTGCCGGCATCATCCAATATGAAAGAATTTGAAAAGTTCCTGAAAAGCCCTTATGAAATTGGTGTATTTCTCGATATGCATATTTCACAGCTGAAAAATGTTTCACAGATGGCTAAAGCGCAAAACAAAAAAATGATTTATCATGTTGACCTGATCCATGGCTTGAAAAGCGACGACTATGCCGTTGAATATATTTGCCAGGAATACAAGCCGTACGGGTTAATTTCTACTAAATCCAGCGTCATCCTGAAAGCGAAGCAAAAGGGAGTGATTGCAGTCCAGAGGATTTTCCTCATCGATTCGCATGCACTTGAAAAAAGTTATAAATTAATCGAGAAAACCAGGCCGGACTACATAGAAGTGTTGCCGGGTGCCATGCCATGGATGATAAAAGAGGTAAATGAACGTTTGAATACCCCTATATTTGCCGGAGGACTCATCCGCTCAGAAGAAGAAGTGAAGAATGCGCTTAAAGCAGGAGCAGCTGCCATTACTACATCAAAAATAGAATTATGGGAAAGGTTTTCATAAAAATGTTCTAGAAACGTTTGACAACGTTTTCATAGACTTGTATACTCGGTTTAACAAGTTAATTTATGTGTCGGAGATTAGGAGATTCACACAGTTTAGCCTTTGTAGGCTTAATCTGTCGTGAATCTCCTTTTTTGTTTCCGATCAGCCAAAATGGAAAGGGGATTTTAAGATGTCTGCATTTATGGGAGAAATGATTGGAACGATGATCTTGATTGTTTTTGGAGGAGGCGTTGTTGCCGGGGCGAATTTAAAAAAGACTTTTTCTTTTAATGGAGGATGGATTGTTATTACGATTGCCTGGGGGCTTGCTGTAACGATGGGGGTTTTTGCTGTAGGTTCGATCAGCGGTGCACACTTGAACCCTGCTGTAACCATCGGATTTGCGCTTAGCGGTGATTTCCCGTGGCAAGACGTGCCCGGGTATATTCTGGCTCAGGTCCTGGGTGGGTTCTTGGGAGGGGTGATTGTATTCCTTCACTATCTGCCGCATTGGAAAGAAACAGAAGACCAGGGTGCAAAGCTTTCTGTTTTCTCAACAAGTCCTGCCATCCCCCATACATTTTCAAATTTATTGAGTGAAATAATTGGGACGTTCATTCTTGTATTGGGTTTGATGTTTATAGGAGCAAATCAATTTACTGAAGGGTTAAATCCGATTGCTGTTGGCCTTCTTATCGTTGTTATCGGCATGTCGCTCGGCGGGACAACGGGCTATGCAATTAATCCTGCCCGTGACCTGGGACCGCGTATTGCTCATTTTCTTCTTCCCATTGCAGGCAAAGGGAAATCGAACTGGGGATATGCATGGATTCCGGTAGCTGGACCAATCCTAGGGGGATTAATGGGCTCAAGCTTCTATCAAGTGATGTTCGATGGCAAAGCTTCAGGTATTGTTTGGGCAGTGCTGGGTGTTAATATAATAGTATTAATTCTTTCGTATATTTTTGGCAAAAAACAGCCTGGAGAAGTTGATTCTTCTAAAGTTGCTGCATAAATAAGAGTATTGAACGAGATTGGGAGGAGTTCATTATGGAAAAATATATTTTATCATTAGATCAGGGGACTACAAGTTCACGAGCTATTCTATTCAATAAAAAAGGCGAAATTGTCCACACGGCACAAAAAGAGTTCACACAGCATTTTCCAAAGCCTGGCTGGGTTGAACATAATGCCAATGAAATATGGGGTTCAATTTTATCGGTGATTGCAGGTGTCTTTTCAGAATCCGGCATAAAGCCTGAGCAAATTGCCGGCATTGGCATCACAAACCAGAGGGAAACTACTGTTGTTTGGGATAAAGAAACGGGAGCACCGATTTATAATGCGATTGTATGGCAGTCAAGGCAGACCAGCGAGATTTGTGATGACTTGAAAGAAAAAGGCTATAACGGTCTGTTCAGAGAAAAAACCGGCCTATTAATTGATGCATATTTCTCAGGAACAAAGGTGAAATGGATATTGGATCATGTGGAAGGGGCAAGGGAAAAAGCGGAACAGGGAAAATTATTGTTTGGAACCATTGATACATGGCTAATATGGAAGCTATCTGGAGGGAAAGCGCATGTGACCGATTACTCCAACGCCTCCCGGACATTAATGTTTAATATCTATGAACTTAAGTGGGATGAAGAGCTCCTAAATATTCTTGGAGTTCCGAAAGCGATGCTGCCTGAAGTGAAGCCATCTTCCGAGGTGTATGCTAAGACCATTGACTATCACTTTTTCGGAAAGGAAGTACCCATCGCTGGTGCGGCGGGGGACCAGCAGGCTGCGCTGTTTGGACAAGCATGCTTCGAGAAAGGAATGGCTAAAAACACTTACGGCACTGGCTGTTTCATGCTTATGAATACAGGCGAAAAAGCCGTGCAGTCTGAACATGGACTTCTAACAACCATTGCCTGGGGACTTGAGGGGAAAATTGAATATGCATTGGAGGGCAGCATTTTTGTTGCCGGCTCTGCTATTCAATGGCTCCGAGATGGGATGAGAATGCTTAAAGATGCAAAGGACAGTGAAAGCTATGCTAAAAAAGTGGACTCTACAGATGGAGTTTATGTAGTTCCGGCTTTTGTTGGCCTTGGGACGCCATATTGGGATAGTGATGTAAGGGGAGCAGTTTTCGGAGTAACACGGGGAACGTCCAAAGAACATTTTATCAGGGCGACACTTGAGGCACTGGCTTATCAGACAAAAGATGTCCTCTCTGCGATGGAAGCGGACTCTGGCATTGAACTTAAGACGCTTAGAGCTGATGGGGGTGCCGTGAAAAATAATTTCCTGATGGAGTTCCAGTCAGATATTTTAGATGTTCCTGTTGAGAGGCCGGTGATTAATGAAACTACCGCTCTGGGGGCAGCTTATCTTGCGGGATTGGCTGTCGGGTTCTGGAAATCACAGGAGGAAATCGCTGAGCAGTGGGCAATTGACCAATCATATCATCCTTCGATGGATGATCAAGTGCGTGAAAATCTTTATCAGGGCTGGAAAAAGGCTGTAAAGGCAGCTATTGCATTTAAATAATCAGAAGCAAGTTTTTTACACAAATCATATCTTGTATGTTATAATGATCCTAAGTTAATAGTTCGGCAGGAGATGCGGAGAGACCACAAAATCATTATCGTCTTATCGATAATGTATTTTGTGGTCTCTTTTTTATTCACTGCTTTAAAAGGGTAGTTACAACTACTAGCCTTTTAAAAAAGGAGGAGACAACCATGACATTTTCTAATTTAAATCGTAATGACATGATAAATACACTTACAGCCGAAGAATTTGATCTTCTGATTATTGGCGGCGGCATAACGGGAGCTGGGATTGCTCTTGACGCGGCCACACGGGGAATGAAAACGGCGCTCGTTGAAATGCAGGATTTTGCAGCGGGAACCTCCAGCCGTTCAACCAAACTGGTTCACGGAGGATTAAGGTATCTTAAGCAATTCGAAGTTAAAATGGTAGCTGAAGTCGGAAAAGAGCGGGCGATTGTATATGAAAATGGGCCACATGTAACTACACCGGAGTGGATGCTGCTTCCAATGCATAAAGGAGGCACATTTGGAAAATTCTCAACTTCTGTCGGTCTTAGAGTTTATGATTTTCTTGCAGGCGTCAGAAAATCTGAACGAAGAAGTATGCTCAGTGTCCCGGAAACATTATCAAAAGAACCGCTTATAAAAAAAGATGGACTAAAAGGCGGCGGCTATTATGTTGAATACCGCACAGATGATGCCCGTCTTACAATAGAGGTAATGAAAGCTGCTGCAGAAAAAGGCGCTCTTCCAGTTAACTATTTGAAGGTCGAGAACCTTTTATATGATGAACAAGGTAAAGTTTGCGGAGCTGCTGCTGCAGATCAGCTGACCGGCAAGATTCATGAAATCAGAGCGGAAAAAGTCATCAACGCTGCTGGTCCATGGGTTGATTCTATTCGTGAGAAAGATGGTTCCAGGAAAGGAAAGACCCTGCGTCTGACTAAAGGTGTTCATTTGGTAATTGACCAATCCAAGTTCCCGTTAAAACAGGCAGTGTACTTTGACACTCCTGACAAAAGGATGGTATTTGCCATACCTAGAAACGGAAAAACATATGTGGGGACAACAGATACTTTCTATGATTCAGATCCCGTAAATCCAAAAATGACTGCAAGTGACAGAACATACATCATAAACGCCATTAATTTTATGTTTCCTTCTGTAAAAATAACGGAAAATGATATTGAATCAAGCTGGGCTGGTGTTCGTCCGCTTATTTGGGAAGAAGGAAAAGACCCTTCCGAAATATCACGTAAAGATGAAATCTGGGAGTCAGATACTGGATTGCTGACAATTGCCGGCGGGAAACTGACCGGGTACCGGAAAATGGCCGAAACCATTGTTGATATGCTTGCTGAAAAATTCAAGCAGGAATCGAATAGGACATTTAGCAGCAGTATTACAAAAACATTGCCCATTTCTGGAGGGAATGTAGGGGGATCATCCAAATTCCGTGAATTTATTGGGTTCCAGACTGAAAAAGGAACAAGTATTGGTTTATCAGCTGAGCAGTCCAAACACCTTGTAAATATGTATGGTTCTAACGTTGGCATCATTTTTAATATGATTGAAGCGGATAAGAGTGAAGCTGAGAATTACGGCCTGCCGATTGTATTGTGGGCAAAGTTAAAATATGCAATTAAACATGAAATGGCTGCAGCACCTGTTGACTTTTTTAACCGCAGAACAGGAGCGCTTCTTTTTGATATCGAAACGGTAAAAAAATATCAAAGGCAAGTAATTTCATATATGGCTGATGCGTTTAAATGGGATATGGCTGCTGAAAGAAATTTTGAGAACCAGCTGAACGAGGAACTAAGATCTGCAATGAAGCCTGCTGATCAGGACTAAAACTCTCCGGACGGGGAGTTTTCTTTTTATAGGAGAATTTAAACAAAAGGGACATTCCGCAGGCATACTATATTATAAATAGGTAGAGGAGGTGGGTTGTGTACAATGTTCTCATGTTTGTTGACTCTGGGGTTGACGATTCACTTGCCCTAATGTATGCCCTTCAGCATCCTGATATTAATTTAGTTGGTGTAGTCAGCGCTTATGGCAACATAACCAAAGAAGAATCCATTAATAATACTGCCTATTTACTGAACCTTGCCGGCAGAGAGGACATTCCCATTATAGCAGGGGCAAGCGGTCCATTATCCGGTGAGAATGCTGTCTTTTATCCTGAAATTCATGGGGAGGAAGGTCTGGGGCCCATTCGGCCTCCGGAGAATTTTAGCTGCAAAATAAAGGTATATGATATAGACAAAATTATTGAAATTGTAAATCAATACAAAAATGACCTTGTGATCGTTGGTGTTGGAAGGCAGACTGATTTGGCACTGCCGCTCATTCTTTATGGAAAGGATGCATATCAAGATGTAAATGCATTTTATTTAATGGGAGGTGCGTTTCTGGTTCCGGGAAATGTAACGCCAGAGGCAGAAGCCAACTTTTATGCTGACCCCATCGCAGCGGATTCAGTGCTGGAAAAAGCCAAAAACATTTATTTATTTCCTTTGAATGTAACAAATAAAGCGATTATCCGGCCTGAGACGATTAATTTTATAGCAAATAATACCCAGTCACCTTTTAAAGATTTAATCAAACCTGCTTATGATTATTATTACGAAGCTTACCAAAAGCTTGTTCCGGGAATTCAGGGTGCACCTCTCCATGATGTTCTTGTTTTAAGTGTTCTTACAAATCCTGATCTTGTCAAATATGTTAAACGAAGAGTGAGAATTGAACAGTTTGGAAAGGCCAAAGGAAAAAGCATAGCTGATTTCAGGCCTAAGCCGGAAGAGGAACCGCCGGAAACAATTGATAATATCGCGATGGAGCTTGACATGGAACCATTTATCATTGATTTTATGGAGGTTTTTCTCTCTCAGAAAAAACAGAAATAGCTTTTGACACATTGTGTTAAAAGCTTTTTTATTTGTGTTGAAGGGGAATGAGAAGTTCACATAGAATGTATTAACATGGAAAACATTTGCAGTGAGTGGAAGATTCTTCTGGAAAAGTGAAAATGGCAATAATTCCATTTAACTTCGGCAGTATTAATCAAAATCAAATGGAGGCTTTCAAATTGCTGAAAAATAAAAAATTAAACATGACCCTTTCAATTCTTGGAATGGTCATAGCCATTGCGCTGGCTTACAGTGTGCTTGTCTTTTTAAATAAGGATGAATCTAAGATGCAAAAGACCTCGGCAAATGCGGAGGCGCCCGCACAGGGATTAATGTACGAAGATTTAGGAGACTTTATTGCCTCCAATCATACTTTTTATAATGAAACACTTGGCTGGGGAAGAGACCGGAAAGTCAGCTGGCCGAAACAAAGAAAACAAGCTGAACTAATCATAAACTCCCTAAAAAAAATATCAGCAGAGAATGAGGATCTGCAGAAGGACCTAGGAACAATAACAAGTCTGGCAGAAACTGTGCAGTCGGGCACCAAGGAAAAGGACGTATTAATCAAACTGCACCGGTATTTTCATGATCTGGATATAGGCTTTAATGATTATAAAGATACAACCGATTATTTTGATGTAACCGAGTACAAAGGAGAAAGCTGATCTGCGGGTGACAAGATTTTTTCTTGACAGATAACCGCCTATAAGATAATATAGTGATTGAAGTATTTGAGGTATATTTTGAAGTCGTTAATTCACTTGGAATGTTCGGCAGCCGAACCTTCTATTTAGTGGAACTGCGGCTTTTTATTATGTTTTATGCTCTTTAGGATTTTGAAAGAGTAAGTATGTGTTTGTAATTAAGAATAATTTGTGTGGACAGCTTAACGCTGAATGTTCTTCTTAATCATCTTCTGTAAACCAGACACTTCTCCGTATTTTTACTTCAGTAAGTTTCTTACCATTTAATATTAAAATCTCAGAGAGCATCTAAGTCGGAAAGGATTCCGACCGACCTGATTCCCACTGGCGCGGTCTAGGAGCCGCAAGGATGGAAGAGAGGCAGGGCTTTCATTGTTTTAGGTAATAAATAATTAACTCAAATATATCACTTATAAGGACAGTATTTGCTGTCCTTTTTTATTTATTTTACAAGGCTATTTTCGCAAGGTCTGTTGCTTTTTTTGTATCCTATCTACTGAGCAGATTGGAGCGAAAGGTGCGAAATCCTCATAAATGCATTCACATTTTCTTCGTGCAGCGTATACTCAAGGAAACTTTTTGTAAAAAACACGAACATTTTAATAAATTTCAGTTTAATTATTTGTGTTTTTGTGCTATTATCTACTCATAAGAATAGCTTTTCAAAATCGCAGTGACTGACGACAATGCGGAATCAACCGCTGGGGAGCTGCGTCTATGTATAGCCGGTCGTCTGGGCAGAGATAAGGGATACCCTTGTCTCTTTTTTCATAACAAAATGGAAAAGCCCGCAAGCCGAATAGGTGCTTTTCCTATAGGAGGAATATGCATGGCGGAAAAAAAGATTATTCTTGATGGAACTGTTGTGGCAAAGCATGTAAAAGACCAATTAAAGAATCGAATTGAAGATTTAAAGGGAAAAGGTATTGAGCCTTGTTTAGCCACTATTTTAGTGGGAGATGATCCTTCGTCTGAAACGTATGTAAGAATGAAGGGGAATGCGTGTGAAAAACTGGGCATTATATCAAAACGTATCCATATGCCAAAGGATACAACAACACAAGAACTGCTGGAGAAAATTGCAGAACTGAATGATGATCTTTCTGTACATGGAATCCTTCTCCAGCATCCCGTACCTGGACATATAGATGAACGCAAAGCTTTTGAAGCTATTGCAATTGAAAAAGACGTTGACGGTGTTACGAGCCTTGGATATGGTCAAACTGCTTTCGGCTTTGGTGAATATCCGTCTTGTACACCTGCAGCTATTATGGAAATTATGGATTATTATAAATTGAATGCTGAAGGTATGCATGCTGTTGTCATCGGCAGAAGCCCGATCCTTGGCAAGCCGGTTTCTGCCCTTTTACTCAATCGAAATGCAACGGTCACAACCTGCCATTCATATACCAAAGACCTGCACAGGATTGTAAAGCAGGCTGATATTGTAGTTGCAGCTGTGGGAAAGCCTAACTTTGTTAAGGGTGAATGGATTAAAGAAGGGGCTATTGTTCTTGATGCCGGTTATAATGAAGGAAATATTGGAGATGCAGAGTATGACAGCTGTTTTGAAAAAGCGTTTGCTATTACACCTGTACCTGGTGGAGTAGGACCTGTTACGATTTCCATGCTTTTGAAACATACTGTACAGGCTGCGGAAAAGACACTATCTAATAAGAAAATCGTAAGTAGTCAATTTATCCCTAATTGAAAATTGATCTCCAAAGGGATTGACTTATAGATGGGTGTCGTTTATTATTAGGTTAACGCTGTAAAGTTCGTAATATACTTTTTGGATAAGTAGACGTAGCTGCAAAGAAATGTAGGCGATCGTTCATCCTCATTTCTGGCAGCTGCGGCTTTTTTATGTTTAAGTTTATATGGTACATTATAGTGAAAAACAACTTATTGGGAGGCAACACAAATGAACACAGGTAAAGTTAAATGGTTTAATGCAGAAAAAGGTTTCGGATTCATCGAATCTTCAGAAGGCCAAGATGTATTCGTACACTTCTCCGCAATCCAAACTGAAGGTTTCAAAACTTTAGAAGAAGGTCAAGACGTAACTTTCGAAATCGTTGAAGGTAACCGTGGACCTCAAGCTGCTAACGTAACAAAAGCATAATTTTGCTTAAATGAGGTGATGCATGTCTAATCATGCATCACCTTTTTATGTTTGCTTATCCACTTTGTAGCCTTCAGCATTCCTCAAAACAGATCTTCTGCAACACCTGCTTTTAGGATATGTATTTTTCATTTCACCCAATTAAAATTCTTCAATTACAAAAAGTTTAAAATTAGTGCAAACGGAAATGTAAAAAAGAGATGCAAACTGGAAAGCCTAGTAAAGTGTCATTGTCTTTATACAAAAACAGTCTTTCAGTACCTAATAACATATATAATTCAAGGAGGAACACATATTTTGACAACTTTTTCAGATTTTGGCTTAAGTAATGAAATAGTAAAAGCTCTTTCCAATATGGGCTTCGAGGAACCAACACCAATTCAGGCACAGGCGATTCCAATCGGAATGCAGGGGAAGGACATGATCGGCCAGGCGCAGACTGGAACTGGAAAAACCACTGCTTTCGGTGTACCGCTTTTAGAGCAGATTGATTTAAACGAAGGAATTCAAGGCCTTGTCCTTGCTCCAACGAGGGAGCTTGCCGTACAGGTAGCTGAAGAATTAAACCGTATAGGACAGGTAAAGGGTGTCCGGACACTTCCTGTTTACGGCGGTCAGGATATTAGCCGCCAAATACGTGCACTTAAAAAACACCCGCATATCATTGCAGCTACACCAGGAAGATTAATTGACCATATTGAAAGAAAAACAATACGCTTAAGCAATATCAAAATGGTCGTTCTGGATGAAGCGGATGAAATGCTCAATATGGGATTCATCGAGGATATCGAAAGAATTCTAAGTGAAATTAAAGGGGAGCGCCAAACCCTGCTTTTCTCTGCTACAATGCCGAGAAGAATTCAGACCCTTGCTGAAAAATTCATGCAGGAGCCTGAAATGGTTAAAGTGAAAGCGAAAGAAATGACAGTTAAAAATATTGAACAGTATTATATGGAAACGCATGAAAAACAAAAATTTGATGTGCTTTGCAATCTTCTGGATATCCAATCACCTGAGCTGGCGATTGTATTTGGCAGAACCAAAAAGCGTGTGGATGAAGTGGTGGAAGGACTCATTAAGAGAGGATATTCGGCTGAAGGAATTCATGGCGATATTCCACAGGCGAAAAGAGATCAGGTAATCCGCCGATTTAAAGAGCAGACAATCGATATTATGGTGGCGACTGATGTTGCTGCCCGAGGCCTTGATATTTCAGGCGTCTCCCATGTTTATAACTTCGATATCCCGCAGGATCCTGAAAGCTATGTTCACCGGATTGGACGTACAGGCCGTGCTGGAAACAAGGGGCTTGCGATTACATTCGTTTCTCCAAGAGAAATTGACCACCTGAAAATAATTGAAAATGTTACAAAGAGTAAGATGGCGAAAAAGCCTGTTCCTTCCTTTAAGGATGTTGTTGCAGGCAATCAGCAGGCGACTATTAATAAACTTATGGAAGTTATTGAAAAAGAAGAATATGCAGACTTCAAGAGAGTGGCGGAAAATCTTCTTGAAGATACAGATTCTGTTACTTTGCTTGCTGCAGCCTTTAAATTGCTGACTAAAGGTCCTGATGTAACACCGGTTAAATTAACTGCGGTCGAACCTATCCGTGTCAGAAAACCTAAAGGTGATCGCGGAGGAAGAAGATTCAGCGACAGATCCAGAGGCGGCGGACGCGATAGAAGAGATTTTAAAGGCGGCCGGGACAGACGGAGCAGTAAGCCGCGCAGCAATAGCAATAAGGGGTAATGCGGCCGGAATAGCGAAAAAAAAGATTTTTTTCACTGCTTTTTGAATTTTTTATTATAAAAATTGAAGTTTTTACCCATATTAGTAAATGCAGGGTAATTAATCACTCTGTGAGTTATTGATATTAGGAGGAAATTTACATGGCAACAGGCAAAGTAAAATGGTTTAACTCAGAAAAAGGTTTTGGTTTTATCGAAGTTGAAGGCGGAGAAGATGTATTTGTTCATTACTCTGCAATCCAGACAGAAGGTTTCAAAACCCTTGATGAAGGCCAGGAAGTTAACTTTGACATAGAGCAGGGCCAGCGTGGACCGCAAGCTGTAAATGTAACAAAGTTATAATGATTGAAAAGAGAGTCCCTTGATGGGGGCTCTCTTTTAATTTTTGGAGTAAATAAGGGGTAAATAAGGTATAACAGTAAGGAGAAAGGGCTGATAGTGATTAGAATCCTCATTTTATCCGATACCCATATGCCAAAGAAATCAAAACATCTGCCAGGAGTATTGCTGGATGAACTGAACGGCTGTGACTTAATTATTCATGCAGGGGATTGGCAGAGCATCAAACTTTATGAGGAATTAAAGAAACGTGCGCCGGTTGAGGGAGTATATGGAAATACTGACAATGATGAACTTTGCGCTATTTTGAAGGAAAAAATTCTGCTTGAAATAAAAGGTTTTAAAATAGGTGTTGTCCATGGGCATGGGAAGAGGAAAACAACTGAAAAAAGAAGTATTGAGGCTTTCGATGATGAAGAAGTTGATGCACTAATTTTCGGGCATTCACATATTCCGGTCAAGAAACATCATAATGGGATTATTCTTTTTAACCCCGGGTCTCCAACTGACAAGCGCAGGCAGCCGAACTATTCGTTCGGCATCCTGGAAATTACAGATGAGTTAATATTTAATCATGTTTTTTTCGATTCAAAGGAATAATACCTCATTAAATCTTAATTGTATTAAGGTCATATTCATAATAATCCTGTGTGCCGTATGATTCGAAGCCGCATGATTTGTATAATGCTAGAGCATGGTCATTTTCTGCAGCGACTTCAAGACGCACCCAGCTGATTCCCTTGCTGTACTGATGGTTAACAGCATTAGTGAGGGTGCTCCTGCCGATTCCTTTTCCCTGAAATAAAGGATCGACAGCAAAGCCGTAAATCCAGGCAGCATCTTCTTCTATTTGAATCCTGATTTTGCCGGACTTTACGCCTTTGTATTCAATTATAAATGTCTTCTCATTTTCGCTGGTAAAGGTATTATTATTAAACGCCGCTGCCTCTTCTTTTGGAACATCAAAGCATACTGTATCCAGATGATTAATGAAATCCAGGTCACTGCTCACTGCTTCCTTCAGGGTTACTTCCTGGTTTATTGTTCCGATTTCCTTGCTTTTATGGCGTTTCATTTGATACTCGGAGAAAGAATAGCTGCAAGGCAATGACTTTATAAAACCTTTCGCAGATTCAGAAGAGGCTGGTGCATTAATAAGCAATTTGCTTGCCTGAGTCAATTGTTTTACCGCTTCATTGAACAGACTGCAGAAGATGCCCTTGCGTCTATGATCCGGATGGACCATTCCGCATAATTCCACCGGGCCTCCGAAACTATAAAGAGCAAGGTACCCCAATAATTTTCCGTTTTTATCATAATGGAAATAGTCATGTTTCTCATCCGCGGGTCTCGATCTCAAAGTATCCCAATTTAATTTTAATTCGATATTCTCTGTCTCTTCGCATATTTGCTGTAGAGAACGAATATCGTCTAATTGTTTTTTTGTCAGCAATCAGGCGGCCTCCTGTATAAAAAAATGATAAACCAATAATATAAGAAAACGGTTCAAACGAATAGACCTAAAATTGAATTCGTTTGAGTGCTGATTGAAATTATGTTAATAAATATAGCAATATGTTAGGATTGTATGAATTAAGGGGGAGATTGAATGAAAAATTTCACAGTGAAGTTCCATAAGGAAGACAATATACAGCAAATGGTTGTCCAGAAGCTGAATGAAAATGACTTTGAGCAATATACAGAAGGTGGAACAAGGCATTTATTTGAATTGAACTCAAATGTGGGCTATTTTATATTTTTTGATGCTGTCGACAAGGAAGGTAAAGAGTCTTACATGGTTCTGCAATATGAAGGGGAATCGGAAGAACCCAGTGCGTGCTATGCTTTTGAATTAAAAGACTTCTACCAATTCACAGCTCTTTATCTGAATGACCTGGATTTTAATGAAGGAAATAATGTGGACAGGGAAGAATCTTATACACCTATACAGCATTTAGCGCATCTCATGTATCACATTATTGAAGAGGGAAAGGGAATTTAAATATAGTAAAAGAGCAGGGGAACCCTGCTCTCAGACTGTCGACAAACTCGATGAAAATCGTGCTTGTCTGCAGTCTTTTTTGTTTTACAATAGAAGTAATACAATGCTTGAGGTGATTAAAATGCTTTCTAAACATAATCCAATTCAACGGGATCAAATTGAAATGATTGCACTAGACGAACTTGTACCAGCGGACCATTTGGTTCGTAAAATTGAGGCTGCGATTGATTTCTCATTCATCTATGATTTGGTAAAAGATATGTATTCAGAAGTAGGACGCCCAAGTATTGACCCTGTAATATTAATTAAACTTTCATTTATTCAATATACCTTCGGTATTCGTTCCATGCGTCAAACCATTGAAGAATTGAAAACGAATATGGCTTATCGATGGTTTTTAGGCTATGGCTTCCACGATAAAGTTCCCCACTTCTCAACTTTCGGTAAAAACTATGAGCGCAGATTTAAAAACACCGATCTCTTTGAACAGATATTTTACCGAATCTTAAAACTGCAACTGAAAAGAATTTAATTAGTGCAGAACATGTTTTTGTAGATTCTACTCATGTAAAAGCGAGTGCAAATAAGCGTAAATTTGAAAAGAAAGTTGTTCGAAAAGAAACCCGTGCCTATCAAGAACGCCTTCAAGAAGAGATTAATCAAGACCGTGAGGCTCATGGAAAAAAGCCTTTTCCACCAGACAAGTTTGATAAGGAAGAATTCAAAGAAATTAAGGAAAGTACAACAGACCCAGAGAGTGGCTACTATGTAAAAGATGAGCGTACAAAACAGTTCGCCTATTCTTTCCACGCAGCAGCAGATCGCAACGGCTTCGTACTAGGCACAATTGTAACCCCGGGTAACACGCATGATAGTCATATTTTTGAGCCATTGGTAGGACAAGTCATTGAGAAAGTTAGTAAACCAGAAGCTGTTGCGGCAGACGCAGCTTATAGAACACCTGCCATTACAAGCTACTTATTGAAAAACGATATTACACCCGCTTTGCCTTACACACGACCACGCACAAAAGAGGGTTACTTCCGGAAACATGAGTATGTTTATGATGAGCATTTTGACTGTTACATTTGCCCGGCTGGTGAGATTTTAAAATATACTACGACTACCAAGGAAGGGTATCGTCAATATAAATCGGATCCGCGAATTTGTGCTGGATGCCCATTCTTGTCTCAATGCACACAGAGTCAAGCACACAAAAAACTAATTCAGCGTCATGTGTGGGAGGAACATGTGGAAGAGGCAGATCACCTTCGTCACCATCAAGACGTCAAACCGATCTATGAGAAGCGCAAAGAAACAATTGAGCGTGTATTTGCAGATGCAAAAGAAAAGCATGGCATGCGTTGGACAACCCTAAGGGGACTTAAAAAATTGTCCATGCAGGCGATGCTTACTTTCGCTGCCATGAATTTGAAAAAAATGGCCAACTGGACTTGGCAAGGTCCAGAAATGGCCTAGAAGAAGACCTCGGAGAGGTCTAAAATCCTCTGAAAATGATTCAAATCCAGTAAAAAACCAAAAAAGGGGTTCAGAATGAGACTATTCCGAACCCCTTTTGTCTACAAACTGAGAGCAGGGGAACCCTGCTCTTATTCTTCTGCCTGGGAAAGGTTGTCCCGGCAGAAAGCTGAAATTGTTTTTTCTTCATCCTCGTCTAAAGCGAAATCTAAAACTGTTCCAGAACTGCCTTCAACAAAATGATAATTGAGAATTCTCTCGTCTTCTCCATTTTTAAAATAAAGCACTCTTAGCCTAATGCCATTCTCTGAATATAACTCATCTTCTTCATCCACATCAATATCTAAAAAGAATTCGTAGCGGTCACCTGTTAAAATGCCAGTAGGATCCTGTATGTACTCAACAGTATAACTTGTAATATTCATGGTCTTCACCCTTTCTATCGCTGCTGTACATGTCATTATACACTTTTCCCGGATTGGGTTAATAGTATTTAACAATTTTTTGATGTTTCAATGATTATAGCTGCGGGTTTAGAACTTTTTGACAGAAGCTTTTAAATATGTTATACTATTTTTAGTTAAAAGAATATAATATTGCCCTTAAACACTTGTTATATAGAGCCAGTGGTTCGTCACTTTATATAGCAAGTGATTTTTATTTTGGGTAAGGGTCTTACTCTTTGGGAGGTGCCTGTATATGGCAATGGGATTTGGCAGAAAAAACATGGAAGAAATCAAGGTTGAAGAAGTGAAAATTTGGGAGTGCACATCTGAGTCCTGCAACTGCTGGGTAAGAGACAACTTCAAAAGTAGCCAGGTGCCTCTTTGTCCGATTTGCAAAAGTGAAATGAAAGAAACGACTAAAGAATTGCAAGTCGTTAACAATAACAGCATATTTTCTAAATAGTTGCAAGGGCGATCTAAAAATCGCCCTTTTATTTTTTGCATAATAAATTAAGAGTAAGTCTCGACTAAAATATTTTCTCATTTGTATATTTGTTCCGCAGACAGCGCTTGTATTCGGATATTACGTTTTTTTATTAACAATTTTGTTGTTCCAGGGAGAAGTATATGTTTGTCCGAGATGAACAAAATAATGGAAACGAGCGAAAAAAACTGGATGTGGAAGAATGTCAAATTTGCTTTGGTTTCTTGGGTTAGTGCTCATTAGCGTGGGTCTTATTTATATAACTTATAAGAAAACAGACTTTCGTTTTAATCTGGCTGTTTATTTCTTTATTATGGGACTTTCTTTTTTAATGGAATATATCGTATTGATTTTAGGTGACGCTTACTCCTATTATCCGAATTTCTTTTCAATCCGTTGGTATGATGATGTTTTTGGTTCAAGTATTTCACAGGCTTTTTTTATTCCCAGTGTTTTGATGACTATAGCGGCTTTTAGAATCCCGTTCAAGTGGATCATTTTAATAATAGCCTCCATTTATGGAATAGAAGAGCTATTTCTGTGGCTTGGCATCTATGAACATAACTGGTGGAAATCCTGGTTTACCCCGGTAATATTGTTCGCGTCTGTCTTTGTTATAAAATGGTGGAGGAATAGAGTCGAAGACCCATCTTTTTTTATTCAATATATTACTGTGTATATGGCTATTACCACAATCTTTCAAGGAATCTCTTTTGGTTTGACTGCTATCGTGGGCTCTCATCATTATAAAGTCGGATGGTTTGATTCTCCTTATCAGGACCATGTAGCTTTCAGTGTTCTGATATGGATTATTTATGCCCTGCTGCTGACCATTGTTATAATAAAATTTTATCGGTTTAAATGGCTTGTATTATTATTTATTGCTGATTTTGCATTCCATATCATTATGGAAAAGATGGACATCTTAGTAATAAACTCTTATTGGAATCCTGTAATCTTTAGTGTGATACTTATGCTTTTACTCATGCTCATCAGGAAGTTAAATCATTATATGTTCCCATCGTTTTAAATTGGTATAATGTACCATGCATAAACGGTTGACCTGGAACATGGACGATGCTATTATTTAAGAACAGCTTTCGCAAAACATATTTTAAAAGTAATTTTTAAATTCTGTTGACATTGGAAGTTGTAAATAGTATTATAATAAAGTTGCTTTAAGAGATAGTGACTGATTGATCTTTGAAAACTGAACGAACAGAAACGTCAACGTTTAA